>NZ_JBFUCJ010000110.1:0-24658 GCF_056405295.1 Variovorax sp. P1_H2
GCCTGCGGCCCCCTCGGGGGGCAGCGACCACACGCAGTGAGGGCGCGTGGGGGCTGGCCCAGGCCGGCGCCGGGCCGCCCCAAGGCGGCCTGCGGCCCCCTCGGGGGGCAGCGACCACACGCAGTGAGGGAGCGTGGGGGCCGACTCTAGACCCGGCCGCCGTAGGCGGAGGTGATCTCGTCGGCAGCCGCGCGCACCGTGGCGCCGAGCCGTGCGAAATCGGTGCTCTTGATGCGCTGCGTCGGCCCGACGAGCGAGATCGCGCCAAAGGGCTGGCCATGCTCGTCGCGGATCGCGGCGGCAATGCATCGCAGGCCGACCGCGTTCTGCTCGTCATCGATCGCATGGCCTGCGCGGCGTACCTCGCCCAGCGTCTCATGCAGTCGCGATGCGCGCGCGATCGTGTTGTTGGTCAGCTTCGGCAGGCCATAGGTACGCAGGTACTGCAGCACGTCGTCCTCTGCCATCGCTGCCAGGATCGACTGTCCCATCGCGGTGCCGTGCAGCGGCGCCCGGAACCCCGGCTTGCCGATGGCCCGCATCAGTTCACGGCTTTCCACCTGCGTCACGAAGACGATGTCGCCGAGATCGGCAATGCCCAGGTTGATGCTCTCGCCGGTGCTGTCGCGCAGGCGCCGCATCACGGGCAGCGCGAGATGGGCGATGCGCCGGCGCCGCGCGAACGCGGACCCAACGGAGAAGCAGCGCACGCCCACATACCAGAGGTTGGTTTCGCGGTCGAACTGGACGAAGCGCCGTTGCTCGAGCGTCGTGAGCAGGCGGTGGGCCGTGGACGAAGACAGCCCGCTGTGCGCCGCGATGTCGACCAGCCGATAGCCTTCGTCATCCTCGGCGAGGAGTTCCAGCAACTGCATGGCCCGCGTGAGCGACTGCACGGTGCCGTCGCTGTCCCGGTCGATGCGGGTGACTCTGGTTGACTTTCCGGGTAGGCGAGGCGAGAGGGCTGTCATGGCGTGCCTTATGCAAGTTGCGCGCCATCGGCCTGAGGTCCCGGAACGCGATCCGCCCCCGGATGGTCGGTGACAACCGGCATGTCAAACACAGTGTTTACACCGATGTCGACATAATTTTCGGCCGCCTGCCCGATCGACCCCGGCGGCGCTATGCCACGGCCGGTGTCGGCACGGCCCGCGGCCTGGACCTGACTTCCGCGAACCCTCGACCGTAGTGGCGCTCCAGGCGGACCTGAACCAGGTTCCAGAGCGAGGTCAGCACCAGGTAGAAGCAGGCGGCAACGCAATAGAGCTCCAGCACCTCGAACTTGGACTGCATGAGCACCTGGCTGCGGCGCATCAGTTCCTCCATCGAGATCACCGACGCCAGCGAAGTGGCTTTCAGCAGGCCGTTCACGGAGTTGCCGAGCGGCGGGATGATGATCCGGATCACCTGCGGCAGTGTCACGAGCCGCAGCGTGGCCACGCGCGACAGGCTCAGCGCCTTCGCGGCCTCCACCTGGCCCTTCGCGATCGCGGAGAAGCCCGCGCGGATCGTCTCGGACAGGTAGGCCGCCTCGTTGAGGCTGAGTGCCAGCACGGCGGACGTCAGCACGTCGAAGCGCACGCCGAGCTGGGGCAGGCCCGTATAGATGATCACGAGCTGCACCAGCAGCGGCGTGCCGCGGAAGACCCAGACGTAGAAGCGCGCGGGCGCGGAGAGAATCTTCCTGCTCGACATGCTTCCCAGCGCCAGCGGCAGCGCCAGCACCAGGCCGATCAGGATCGTTGCCACCGTCAGAGCGATCGTGATCCCCACGCCGCCGAGCAGATAAGGATTGACCAGGTAGCCCAGGAAGGCATCGACATTGAACATGCAGGACCTCTCTGCGTCTTTTGCTTACTTCGGCGCCGGACCGGGTCCGCGAATGGCGAAGCGCGGGTCTTTCAGGCGGGTCATCTTGAACTGGTCGAACAGCTTGTCGTAGACGCCTTCCGCCTTGAGCTGGGCCAGCGCTTCGCCGGCCGCCTGGGCCGTCGTGCGGTCGCGGAAGGCGAGCGTGATGTCGGTACCGTTGATGCCGTTGAGCCAGACCTTCGCGATGCCGCGTTCCGCGAACACGGCGGCGGTCTCGTCGATGTTGATGCCCGCCTCGAGCTGGCCCGCGCGCAACGCGGCCGTCGTCTCGGAGGCGGTGGCAAAGGTGCGGAAGTCGATCGACTTCAGCCCCTTGGCCACCATCTCGGCGTTGTACTCCCGTGACTTGCGCTCCTGGTAGGTGCCGGTCTCGATGCCGACCACGTGCCCCGAGAGGTCCTCGAACTTGGTGAGTTTCAGCGCGCTCGAGGGCACGGTGTAGATGCTCATCGCCTGCTGGCCATAGGGGATCATGTACATGAGCTTCGAGCGCTCCTCGGTCCAGAACATGCCGGTGTTGATCACGTCGAACCGGCCCGCCTGCATGGCGGGGATCATCGGCGGCATGTCCATGCGGATGAAGACGGCCTCGAGGCAGAGCTTGCGCGCCACCGCGCGACCCAGCTCCACGTTCAGGCCCTGCAGTTCGCCCTTGTCGTCGACGAACTGCTGCGGGGGCAGCGTCGGATTGATGGACATCTGCAGCTTGCCCGCGGCAACCAGGTGCTCGGCGGAAACCTTGGGCGTGCAGGTCTGCGCGAACGCCGTGCTGCACAACGCGGCGCCGAGGACGGCACCGCAGATCGACTTGGACAGGAACATGGGACTCTTTCGTTGACGGACAGTGGACAGGAAGGAAATCGGAAGACTACTCAAGTCGCGCTCGCGGGCGGTCTGCAGGCGACGAGCGCCAGGTGGACCGCCTCGATCACGCATTCGCCGCGCTGGTTCATCAGCTTCAGCGCCTCGGTCACGACGCCGCGATCGCCGCGTTTGGCCATGCGCTTGTCGACGAAGCGGAACGAGACGTGGACTTCGTCGCCGGCGAACACGGGTCGCAAGAATCGCACCTGATCCCAGCCCAGCGAGGCGATCGAACTGTTCTCGTAGAGACCGAGTCCGGTCTTGAGGCCTTCGATCAACGAAAGGCCGAGAAGGCCGTGCGCGATGACACCGGCGAAGCCGCGGGAGCGGGCGTAGCCGCGGTCGATGTGCAGCGGATGATGGTCGTGCGTGAGGTCGCCGAAGCGGGCGATGTCCGCTTCGCTCACGGCATGGGGGCCGGTCGCGAAAGCCGCCCCGACCTCGACGTCCTCGTAGTACAGATCGCGCCCCGCGTTCATGCCGATTGCTCCGGCGCGGAACGCGGGCAGAGCGTGACGAAGTGCTCGCGCAGTCCCATCGGACCGCGGCGGAAGATGCGCGCGTCCATGGCCTTCAGCTGTTCACTGACCCGGACCGGGAAGCCGATCTTGTCGAGCACGTCTTCACGCAGGCGCACGCCCGGCGCCAGTTCGGTCAGCACCAGGCCGTCGGGCTCGAGCTCGAACACCGCCCGGTCGGTGACGAAAGTCACCTGCTGGCCGCGCTCGCGCGCGAGCCGGCCCGAGAAGCTGATCTGGTCGACCTTCGGCACGAACTTCCGGAAGGCGCCGTCGCGGCGGATGTCGAGTCCGCCGTCCGTCACGACGATGTCCGGATCGCCGCCGGTCAGCGAGCCGTTGAACACCAGGCGCCGGGTGTTCTGCGTGATGTTGATGAAGCCGCCCGCACCATCGTAGCGTTCGCCGAAGCGCGTGACATTGACGTTGCCGTGAACGTCCACCTGCGCGAAGGAGAGAAAGGCGCAGGTCAATCCACCGCCGTCGTAGAAGTCGAACTGGTAGGACTGGTCGAGGATCACGCGCGGGTTCACGGCCGTGCCGAATTCACGCGCATGGCCGGGCACGCCGCCGACCACGCCGGACTCGACCGTCAACGTGATCAGCTCTTCGATGCCTTCCTCGGCCGCAACGTTCGGGATCATGGCCGACAGGCCCACGCCCAGGTTCACGACATCGCCGGGCCGCAGTTCGAAGGCCGCGCGGCGCGCGACCACGCGGCGCGCATTGAGCGGATCCGGCGGGATCGAGGAACTGGGCACGATCGTCTCGCCGCAGCGCGCCGGGTCGTAGCGCGTCGCATAGGTCTGCATCTGCTCGGGCTGCACGACGAAGTGGTCGATCAGGAAGCCCGGGATCTTCACCATGTGCGGATGGAGCGTGCCGCGCCGCACCAGTCGCTTGACCTGGCAGATGACCGTCCCGCCGGCGTTGTGCACGGCCTGGGCCATGGAGAGGTCTTCGCGCGCGGTCGCCTCGTGCTCCATGCTCACGTAGCCGTCCTCGTCCGCGGAGGTGCCGCGGATGAGCGCCACCGTCGGCACGGCCGGCGCCCGGTAGAACAGGTAGTCGCGGCCGGCCACATGCACCAGCTCGACCAGCTCCTCGACGGTGCGCGCGTTCATGCGGCCACCCTCCTGCCGCGGATCCATGTAGGTCTGCAGTCCCACGTGCGTGAGCACGCCGGGCTGCTTGCCGGCCATGGCGCGGCACAGGTGCGTCATGACGCCCTGCGGAAAGTTGTAGGCCTCGAGCTCCTGGCCGGTGATCATCTTCATGAAKGGCAGCTGCATGCCGAAGTTGCCGCCGATCACGCGCTTGACCAGGCCCGGATGCGCGAAATGGCACAGGCCCTTCTCGGTCAGCGCGCCCACGCCGGTGATGTGGAAGAGGGTCAGGTCGTGCGGACCGTCGCCCGCCAGGAAGCGGCGCTCGATGGCGTCGAAGACCGCCTCGGGCACGCCCGAGCCGCCGTTGCCGCCGGCCAGGACCACGTCGCCATCGCGCAGCAGCGCCGCGGCGGCCTCGGGGGTGATGCAGCTGATCATCGTGCCGCCCTCCTCACGCCAGTTCCTTCTCGACCTGGCGCGCGATGATCAGGCGCTGGATCTGGTTGGTGCCTTCGTAGATCTGCGCGAGACGCACGTCGCGAAACAGGCGCTCGATGCGGTAGTCGCGCGAATAGCCGTTGCCGCCGTGGATCTGCAGCGCGTTGGACACATGGCGCATGGCCATGTCGGTGGTGAAGAGTTTGGCCTGCGCGCCTTCCTTGGCGATCGAACGGCCGGCATCCTGCAGTCGCGCACCGTGATGGATCAGCAGCCGCGCGGCGGCGATGTCGGTGGCCATGTCGGCCACCATGAACTGGATGGCCTGGAAGCCCATGATCGGCGAGCCGAACTGCTTGCGCGTGGTGGCGTAGGCCACCGCGTCTTCCATCGCCGCCTGCGCCATGCCGAGCGCCATCGACGACATGAGCAGGCGGGAGAAGTTGAAGTTGCCCATGGCGGTCTTGAAGGCCTCGTTTTCCGCGCCGATCAAGGCCGACGCCGGTACCTCGACGTTCTCCAGGACGATCTGGCAATCCTCGAGGCCATGCATGCCCAGCAGTTCTTCGTTCCTGCCCCGCGTCACGCCGGGCCGTGAGGCATCGACCATGAAGCAGCTGATCGATCGGTGTCCGGCTCCGCTGCCCGTGCGCGCGAAGACCATGATGCGGTCCGCCACGCCGCCCAGCGTGACCCAGGCCTTGGTGCCATTGAGCACGTAGCCGCCCGGCACGGGACGCGCGCTCGTGGTGATGCTGGCCACGTCCGAACCGTAGTCGGGTTCGGACATCGCGGTCGCCATGACGATCGAGCCGTCGAGGATGGCCGGGATCAGCGCCTTCTGGCCTTCGTTGCCGTGATGGTGAAGGAAGAGCGCGGCCTCGACCGGAATGGCGAAAGCGTTGCCGATCGCGCCGGAGCAGCGCGCCAGCTCCTCCATCGCGAGGCACACGCTCACGGTGTCGAGTCCCGACCCGCCGGCGGACTCCGGCAGGCTGATGCCGAACAGGCCGAGTTCGGCCATGCCGCGATACAGCGTGCGATCGAAGCGGTCTTCGCGATCGATCGCCGCGGCGCGCGGCAGGATCTCGCCTTCGGCGAATCGGCGGGCAGTCTCGCGCAGGGCGCGCTGGTCTTCAGTCAGGAAGTGGGTCATGTCGTCAAAGGTGCAAGGGGTTCGTCGCTGGCGAGATGGCCGTCGTGGGCCACCTCGTCGCGTTCGCGGTCGAGGAAATAGATGGCGACGTCGGCGCTCGGCGTGCGAAAGCAGGTCGCGAGCGCCGGCGTCAGGTGCCGGGCCGCATCGCGGCGCGCCTCGGGGCTGCGCCGATAGGCATGCACCTTGACGAAGATGCGCATGCCGCGCCCGTCGTGGCCATGTCGGCCCTCGTGCGCATAGTCGTCGCTCGCAACGGTCTGGAAGAAGACGGTCACCGTGGCCGGCGAGACGTCGAAGGCGCGGACGATGCCATCGGTGACGGCGGTTGCCGCGCGCTGCTTGTCGGCCGCCGGGGCGGATGGGCAAAGGATCTCGATGTAGGGCATGGTCAGCGCGCCTCGAAAGCTTGGCAGGACGAACGTTCGACGAGACGCGAACCGATGCGGTATTCGCGGCCGCTGTTGGCCACGCCGCCGAGTCGCTGCATCAGGCGGTCGACCGCGAGGGTGGCCATCTCGGCCGCGCCGCTGTCCACCACGCTGAGCGCGGGCCGCTGCCATTCGAACCAGGGCGAGTCTTCGCAGAAGAGAACCGACAGGTCCTGCGGGATCGCAAGGCCCCGCTCGGCGATCACGCGCAGCACGCCCAGCGAAGACTCGTGATTCGCCACGAACAGCGCGCTGGGCGGTGCGGGCAGCGACAGCAGGCGATGGGTGGCCACCACGCCGGTCTGCGGTGCATAGCGGCCGGCCTCGATCAGCTGAGGGTCGAACGGCAGGCCCGATTCCTGCAGGGCACGCTGGTAGCCCGCGAGGCGCTCCTTGCCCGAGGTCGTATCGCCCATGCCCACGATCAATCCGATTCGCCGATGGCCGAGTTCCAGCAGACGCCGCGTGCCGGCGCAGGCGCCGTCCAGGTCGGCAGCCAGCACCGACTCAAGCGTGACGTCTTCGACCCGGCGCACGGCACAGACGACCGGGATGCCGGCGCTCTCCATCGCCAGCAGCTGCGCCCCGTTGGCGCCGGTGGGCACCGCGATCAGCCCGTCGATGCGGTGGTCCATGAGCGTGCGCAGGATCTCCAGTTCCTGCTTCGCATCGTCGGCGCTGATGGTCAGGATGACCTGGTAGCCGAGCAGCTGCATGCGCGCCTGCACCACCGATGCCAGGACCTGGAAGGAGGCGTTGTCGAGGTTGTGCACCGTCAGCCCGATCAAGCGCGAGCGGCGGGTCTTGAGCGCACGCGCGAAGGTGTTGGTGCGATAGCCCAGTGCCGCGGCGACCTGCACCACATGGCGCTGGGTGGCGGGGTTGGCGAGGCTCGAGCCTGCCAGCGCCCGCGAGGCGGTGGCGATCGAGACATCGGCCGCCCGCGCCACGTCGCGCAAGGTCACCGCCATGTCGGAGCCGACGCGTTGAAGGTCGTTGTAAACGTTTGCATTTTTTCATGATAGGGACGGCGTTTTTGGGGCGTCAACCATTCATTTCTTGAATAGGAAATACCAAGTTTCTGATTGCAAACGATTCCAGCCGGCTCGCATACTGACCCGCTCGTCTTCAACTTTTTCAGCCATGGTCTATCCCCTCTCCGGCGTCGGCGGCATCTGGCCGGCCACGCTCACTCCCTTCCTTGCGGACGGTCGGATCGACGACGCGGCGCTGGTCGCCCACATCCGCGACGTGGCGGGCACCACCGGGGTGCGGGCGGTGGTCGTCAACGGGCATGCGGGCGAGGCCTCGTCGCTCGATACCGCCGAACGCCGCCATGTGATCCGCTTGGCCGTCGAGGCGGCGGGCCCGGTGCCGGTGGTGGCGGGGATCGTCGCGGAGGACACCCGCACCGCCTGCGCGCTCGCTCGCGACGCTGCCGACGCGGGCGCCTCGGCACTGCTCGTGTTCCCCCCGGCCTTGTTCGCCCATGGTGCGGCGGCGCGGCCCGAAATGGTGCGGCGCTTCGTCACCGAGCTGGCAGGCGCGACCGCACTGCCCCTCGTCCTCTTTCAACTCTCGCGCGCGTCGGGTGCGGCCTTTGCCACGCCACTGCTGGTCGAACTCTGCGCCGCGCTGCCGCAGATCATCGCGGTCAAGGACGGCACCGACGTGCCCGAAGCCTACGAGGACAACCTGCGGGCCTTGCGCGCCCTGCCCCGGCCCGTGACCGTCCTCAGCACCAACAACAGCTGGCTCTTCGCCTCGCTGGCCTATGGCGCGCAGGGCATTCTTTCGGGCCTGGGCAGCGTCGCGGCCCCGCTTCTGGCGACGCTGCACGACGCGATGGCGCGCGGCGACCTGCCGTCCGCGCGGGCGGCGAACGATCGGCTGGTGCCGCTTTGCCGTGCCTTCTATCGCGCCCCCTACGTCGACAGCCACAGCCGGATGAAGACGGCGCTGCACCTCATGGGAAAGCTGCCCCGCCCCGATGTGCGCCCGCCGCTGCTGCCGCTGCCGCCCGAGGACGTGGCCCGCGTGCGCGCCGCGCTGGTGGCCGCCGGACTTCTCGCCACCGATGTCCAGGCGCTCGAACCATCGATCCTCCCCACTGCCAGGACGCCCGCATGACTGCCATGAACGCCGAATCCCCCGCCCAAGCCGAACTCGTGATCCGCCTGGTGAATGTCCAGAAGTGGTACGGCGATTTCCAGGTGCTGCGCGACATCAACCTCGAAGTCCGGCGCGGCGAGCGCATCGTCATCTGCGGCCCCTCGGGCTCGGGCAAGTCGACGCTGCTGCGCTGCGTGAACCGGCTGGAGGAACACCAGCAGGGCCAGATCGTGGTCAATCGCACCGAGCTGACTTCCGACATGCGCCGCATYGATGCCGTCAGGCGCGATGTCGGCATGGTGTTCCAGCATTTCAACCTGTTTCCCCACCTGACGATCCTGGAGAACTGCACGCTCGCACCGATCTGGAGCAAGAAGTACAGCCCCGCCGAAGCACGCAAGGTGGCGATGTCGTACCTGGAACGCGTGCGCATTCCGGAGCAGGCGCACAAATACCCCTCGCAGCTCTCCGGCGGACAGCAGCAGCGCGTCGCGATCGCACGGGCGCTGTGCATGGGACCGAAGGTCATGCTCTTCGACGAGCCGACGTCGGCACTCGATCCGGAAATGGTGAAGGAGGTGCTGGACACCATGGTCTCTCTGGCCGAGGACGGCATGACCATGCTGTCGGTCACGCACGAAATGAATTTCGCGCGGCAGGTCGCCAACCGCGTGATCTTCATGGACCGGGGCGCCATCGTCGAGGACGCGCCCCCGGAGGAATTCTTCGGCCATCCGAAGCACGAGCGCACCCGGCTGTTCCTGAGCCAGTTGCTGCATTGAGACGCTTCCGGCCCGCCGCTAGGGAGCCGGCATCGCGACCTCGACCGGCGCATCCAGCGCACGCTCTTCAAGATTGAGACCCTCGCCGACGCGGTCGATCACCAGGAAGTCGCTGCGCTCGCGCAATGCGAGCAGCGGGTGGTGCCAGGTGCCCCGCGCGTAGTTGACACCCTGGCCAGCGCGCGCCAGGAAGGCGAAAAGCTCGCCGGGCCGCCCGCCGATGTCGGGCGCGACGACCACCAGGTAGGGCGCCGTGCCGAGCGGCACGAAGGCCTGCGAGCCGAGCGGATGTCGCTCCATCAGCCTGAGCTGCACCGGCTCGGCGCGCGGCTCGGCACGGAACACGCTCAGGGAAGGACGACCGCCCGCCTCGGTCGCGTCGATCGTCGCGAGGTCGTGGAAACGGGTCGCGGAACCCTGGTTGACGGCGATCCTTTCGGCGCCGTGCAACTCGATCACTTCGCCGAAAGGCGCGAAGGCCTGCGCGCTGAGCGGCCGGGCATCGATCACGCGCATGCCGCACCGGCCAGCGGGGCGAGCCGCTGGCGCACGAAGTTGCGGACGTGCGCTTCGAACTCCATGAAGCCTTTCACGGCCAGGAATTCCGGCGTCTCGTAGACCCAGTCGCCCTCGACTTCGTACACCGCGGCATAGCGAGGCCCCCCTTCGAGCGAAACGAAGCGCCGCGCGCTGAGCCAGCCGGGGCAGGCCAGCAGGGCCGGGATATGCACCTGGTCGTACCAGCGGTTGAAGGCCGCCTCGTGCGCCGGGTCGATATCCACGCGCACGATGTGCAGGTTGCTGCCGGCGCTCACGACGCGGCCTCCGGCTTCTTCACGCGCGGGTACTTGAGCGTGGCTTCGGCCTTGAGCACCTCCTTGCCCTCGTCGTTGGTGGCGCTGGCGCACCAGGTGACAGTGCGCGTGTAGTCATCCATCTTCGAGATCCAGACCCTGAACAGGACGGTGTCGCCGTAGAACACCGGGCCCGTGAACCAGAAGCGGTCCTCGATCGAGACGCCGAGGGTCCCCGCAAGTTCGGCTGTCAGCACGCTGGTGCAGATGCCGGCGACCATGATGCCGGGCGCGAGGCGCTTGCCGAATCGGGTGCCGGCGGCGTAGCTGTCGTCGACATGAACCGGTCCGAAATCGCCGGTGGCCGCGATGTACAAGGCACCGTCCGCCTCGGTGATCGTCTTGCGCACCCGCACCTCGTCGCCCACGTGCAGACTGTCGAAGGGCTTGAGTTCGTACACCTCAGGCCTCCGCCTTCACCGGCACCAGCGTTGCCGTTCCCCGCGCCACGAGCGCGCCGTCCGGCAGCGTGCAACGCAGCGCGCAGGACACGCCATGCGTTGCCCGGGCCGTGACCTCGACGCGGGCCTCGACGGTCGCGCCCACGACCACCGGCTTCACGAAGTCGACCTGCAGGCCGCCCAGTCGCCAGGCCGGCCCTGCGAGCCGGTTCAATGCCGTGGTGGCCAGCCCCAGCGCGTTCAGCTCGAAGGCAAGCATGTCGTCGAAGCCGCTGTCGCGGGCCGCGCGCCGGTCGACGTAGAGCGGCGCCATGTTGCCGCTGATGCCGGTGAACATCGCCTGCTCGGCGACGGTGAGGGTCTTGCGGAACGACATCGTGTCGCCGACCTGGATTTCGCTCATGAATGGGACTCCTGCCAATGGAATGGATTTGCGGCGCGCGTCACAGGACGAGGCCGTGCCGGATCACGCTGCGCGCGATCAGCATGCGGTGGATCTCCGAGGTGCCGTCGTAGATCCGGGTGACCCGGCTGTCGCGGTAGATGCGTTCGAGCGGCAGGTCCTTGCAGAAGCCCATGCCGCCGAAAACCTGGATCCCGCGGTCGGCCACGCGCCCGATCATCTCCGAGGCGTAGAGCTTGACCATCGACACCTTGTCGCGCGGCTCGCGGCCTTGGTCGAGCTCCCACGCGGTGTTGAGCACCATCATGCGGGTCGCGAAGATCTCGGTGGCCGAGTCCGCGATCATCTGCTGCACCATCTGGAAGTCGCCGATGGGCTGGCCGAACTGCTTCCGGTCCGCCGCATGGCGGCGCATCATCTCCAGCACCCGTGTGGCCATGCCGACCGCGCGCGCGCCGATGTGCGCCAGCCGGATGCCCGCGACGCTGTTCATGATCAGCTTGAAGCCGCCGCCGACCGTGCCGAGCACGGCATCCTTCGGGATGCTGCATTCCTCGAAGACCAGTTCCGCGTGCCCGTAGCCGCGATGCCCCATCATCGGCTGCGTGCGCGTGACGCTGAATCCGGGCGTGCCCTTGTCGACCAGGAACAAGGTGATGCCGCCGCGCGCGCGTTTCGTCTTGTCGGTGAGCGCCATCACGATCACGTAGTCGGCGATGTCGCCGTCGCTGATGAAATGCTTGCCGCCGTTCAGCACCCAGCGGTCGCCCTCCAGCCGCGCAGTGGTCGAGATGGACGCTGCATCCGAGCCGGCGCCGGGCTCGGTGATCGCCATGGCGCAGATCTTGTCGCCCTTGACGGTCGGCAGCAGATAGCGCTCGCGCTGCGCCTCGTCGCAGGCAAGCAGCATCGGATAGACCTGGCCGAAGACGCGCCGGATGAGTGCATCCGAGGTCTTGCCGAGTTCTTCCTCGACCAGGCACATGCTGAGGTTGTCCAGGCCACCGCCGCCCGTCTCCTCGGGCATGTTCATCGCGTAGAGGCCGAGTTCCCGGGCCTGTGCGCGCACGCGTCGCAGTGCGGCTTCGGGCACATGGCCCAAGGCCTCGGTCTCGGCCTCGAGCGGCTGGACCTCCTGGGTCACGAACCGGCGGACGGTGTCGACGAGAAGTTGCGTGTCCTGGGAAACGGAGAAGTCGAGCATGTTGGGGGATAGGTTGAAGGGAAGTCGTGTCAGGCCCGTGCCGGCGCGCCGACCACGCGGGCGGCGAGCAGGCGATCGATCTCGTCGGCCGCGTAGCCGAGTTCGCCCAGGATCTCGCGCGTCTGCGCGCCGAGGCGCTGCGGCACGCGCTCGATCGGCGGCGCCTCGCCGTCGTAGCGCAGCGGGTGATTGATCATCGTGATCGGCTCGCCCTCCGCGCCGGCACGGGTGATGAAGGTGTCGAGGTGCGCGAGCTGCGCGTCGGCGCGCAACGCTTCGTAGTCGCGCACCGGCGCATGCCAGATGCCGCTCGCGGCGAGCGCCGGGAGCCACTCGGCGGTCGTGCGCTCGGCCACGCGGCGGGCGACCAGGCGCGTGATCTCGTCGCACCGGTCGAAGCCGTCCTGCGACGTGAACGCCGCGAGCGCGGGCAGCTCGAGCGCAACGGCCAGGTCGGCCGGCGCCGCCATGGAGATGGCGAGGTGGCCATCGGCGGTCGCATGAATGCCCGAGGGCCCGGCGCTGCACCAGCTCCCCAGGCCGTCCTTCCCGCGCGGCCCGTTGTCGCGCGCGCCATTCATCCAGGCCGTGATGGACTCGGCCTGCAGATCGACCGCCGCCTGCAGCAGGCTGCCCTCCACGAGGCAACCCTTGTGGGTGCGTTCGCGGCTCAGCAACGCGGCGAGGATGCCCATGGCCAGCAGCGACGCCGCGTGCTGATCGACCACGACCGGACCGGTCGGCGTCGGAGGACCGTCGGCGCGGCCGCTGCGCGCCGCGAGGCCGGAGCGCGCCTGCAGCAGCAAGTCCTGCCCCGGCAGGTCGCGGTCGGGGCCATCGGCGCCGTAGCCGCTCACCGAGGCATAGACGATGTCCGGACGAAAGGCCTTGACCTGTTCGTAGCCGAGGCCCATGCGGGCCATCGCGCCAGGACGGAAGTTCTCCATCACCACGTCGGCCTTGCCGACGAGCCGATGGGCAATGGCCTTGCCGGCCTCCGACTTCATGTCGAGCGCGAGGCTGCGCTTGTTGCGGCCGGTCGTCAGCAGGTTCACGCTCTGCCCGGCGACAAATCGGTTCGCCACCGCCCATTTGCGATGGAAGGCACCGTCGAGGGGTTCGACCGCGATCACGTCGGCGCCCATGTCGGCCAGCCACTGCGCGGCCATCGGCCCGGCATGGAAGTGATTGAAACTGACGATGCGGAATCCGGTGAGCATGGTGTGTCGGCGTGGCGCGAAGGGTTGCAACGGCTTTGACGATAGCCCCGCAAGCGCGCACCGCGACGCTTCGGCCCTATCAGGTTTGGTGCGGCGACTATCAGTGCGGCCCATAGTGCAGAGGCCTGGCGCTGCCGCTTGCCCGGCAGCGCTATAGGGCACGCTTATAGTCGMCGCGCAAAAGCGGATAGGCCCTCGCGCCCTGGCGCCGCTATGGTCGACGCATCCTGTCGAATGCGCGCCGCGCGACCCCATGGCCTCAGAGATCACCGAACGCTTTCGCGGCGTCTTCGCCGCCACCGTCTGTCCCTTGCGCGACGACGGCGCCATCGACGAGCACGCGCTGGCCGCCCACGTATCCGCCGTCGCGGGCGTCGACGGCATCCACGGACTGCTGATCAACGGCCACGCGGGCGAGAACTTCATGCTGAGCCGCGATGACAAGCGGCGCCTGACCGCCATCGCGCGCAGCGCCTGCCCACCGGGCACCACGCTGGTCTGCGGCATCAACGCCGAGGACAGCCGCGAAGCGCGGCGCCACGTCGAGGACGCGGCCGACGCCGGCGCGGACGCGGTGCTCGTGTTTCCCCCCTTCTCCTGGGCGCTGTCGCAGGACGATGAAATCGCACTGCGGCATCACCGCATCGCGACCGCCGGCGGGCCGTTGCCCTTCTTCGTCTACCAGGCGGGCGTGCGAGCCGGTGCGCTCGCCTACACGCCCGACGTGCTCGAGCAGCTGGTGCAACTGCCGGGCGTGATCGGCGTCAAGGAGGGCAGCTGGGAGACCGCCGCCTACGAATCGAACCGGCGGCTCGTCCGGCGCGTGGCCCCCGACGTGCTGGTGCTGGCCTCGGGCGACGAACATCTCTTCACCTGCTTCGCGCTCGGCACCGAGGGCAGCCAGGTCAGCCTGGCCTGCGTGGCTCCGGAACTCGTGGTGGGCCTCTACCGGGCCGTGCAGGCCGGCGACCTGCAGGCCGCCCGACAATGGAACGACCGCATCCGGCCGCTCGCGCGCGCGATCTACGGCACGGCGCCGGGCGGTCACGCGAACGCCCGGCTCAAGGCCTGCCTGATGCTGCTCGGCCGCATCCCGAGCGACACGATGCGTCCCCCCATGGGCCCGCTGGGTCCGGGCGAAGTGGAGATGCTCGCCCGAGCCCTGCGCGAGGCCGGCCTCTGAGGCCCTTCTCCCCCAACGACTGCCTTCGTCCACGGAGCCCACTTGAACACCACACTCATCCGCAACGGCCGCATCGTGACCGCCGTCGACGACTATCGCGCAGACCTGCTGATCGAAGACGGGCAGGTCGCCGCCATCGGCCGGCAGCTCGCGGCCGGACCCGACGCCCGGGTGATCGACGCCGCAGGCCTGCTGGTCCTGCCCGGCGGCGTGGATTGCCACACCCACCTGGAGAACACCTTCGGCGACTCCACGACCTGCGACGATTTCGAGTCGGGCACGCGCGCCGCGGCCTTCGGCGGCACGACGACGATCATCGACTTCGCCTTCCAGAACAAGGACACCAGCCCGCTCGAGGCCATCGCGCGCGCGCAAGGCAAGGCGTCCGCCGGCGCGAGCATCGACTATGGCTTTCACGTGATCCTGACGCAGGTCGACGACGCCGTGCTGGGGGACATGCGCTACGCGATCCGCCACGAGGGCGTCACCAGCTTCAAGATGTTCATGGCCTACCCGGGAACGGTGATGGTCGACGACGCCGCCATCTTCCAGGCCATGCGCCTGGTCGGCGAGCACGGCGGGATGGTGGCGCTGCACGCCGAGAACGGGAACGTGATCGAACTGCTGATCCGCGAGGCACTGGCGAAGGGCCACACCGCGCCGAAGTACCACGCCCTCACCCGGCCCGCGATCCTCGAGGGCGAAGCCACGCACCGCGGCATCAAGCTCGCCGAGCTGGCGCGGGCACCGGTGTACTTCGTCCACCTGTCGGCCAAGGAAGCGCTCAAGCACGTGATCGAGGCGCGCGATGCAGGCATCCCGGTGTTTGCGGAGACCTGCCCGCACTACCTCTTCCACGATGACTCGGTCTACGACAGCGAGGACTTCTCGGTCGCGAAGTACGTCATGACGCCGCCGCTGCGCTCCAAGGAATCGCAGGACGCGCTCTGGACCGCGCTCAAGACCGACGACCTGCAGCTGGTCTCCACCGACCACTGTCCGTTCTGCATGAAGGAAGGCCACATGGGCCGGGTCCACCAGAAGCAGCATGGACGGCACGACTTCTCGAAGATACCGAACGGCGCCCCCGGCATCGAGACCCGCATGACGGTGATCTACGACGGCGGCGTGCGAAGCGGCCGCATCTCGCTGAACCGCTTCGTCGAGCTGACCTCGACCGCGCCGGCCAAGCTGTTCGGTCTCTTCCCGCGCAAGGGAACGGTCGCGGTCGGCMGCGACGCCGACCTGGTGCTCTTCGATCCCGATGCTGCGCACACCCTTTCGGCCCATACCCACCACAGCCATTGCGACTACAGCCTGTTCGAAGGCCGCCACGTGCACGGCGCCGTGAAGAAGGTCTTCTCGCGCGGCGAGCTGATCGTCGACGACGAGGACTGGCTGGGCCGGCCTGGCCGTGGCCGCTTCCAGTCCCGGGGAGAAGTCGGTGGCTTCTGAAGCGATTCGCGTCAACTGCTCGCGCGCTACATCGCGGGAGGCATGCGCTTCGTGCTGGCCGGCAACGACACCGATCTGCTGATCGCCGCAGGCACGCAGCGGGTCGAGGCGCTTCGCGCCCGAGCCTACTGCGGTCCGGTCCCGCGGATCGCGATCACCCGCTCCGGCAGCTTGGTCATGCCGTACTGGTCGAGCACCTTGTCGTAGGTGCCGTCGGCGACCATGTCGTTGAAGGCCTTGACCACCGCGTCGGCCACCGGCTTCGAACGGAAACTCATCATCGTCGGCGACGCGCCCTGCGCCGGCAGGAGCATCACCGCCTGGCCGGCCTTCACGAAGGCGCCGCCGGCGTAGTTGGGAAAGGCGGCGATGTCGACCTGGCCCGCACGCAAGGCGGCCATCACATCGCTCGCGGTCGGAAAGGCCCTGATCTGAATCGACTTGCGGCCCTTGGCGACGTTGTCCTTCTCGCGCTCGCGCAACCACTTCTCCTGGTACGAGTCGCTCTCGACGCCGACGGACAGGTCGGTGACGTCCTCGGGCGAGGCCAGCTTTCGCTTGCTGCCGGGAGGCGCGACCAGATCGATGGCCGCCATGGCGTAGGGCACGGCCCACATCATCCTGGAGCGCTCCTCGGTCCAGAACATCCCGGTGTCGATGCCGTCGAAGCGCGCGGACTTCAGCGCCGGGATCATGGCCGGGAAGTCCATTCGCACCATGTCGGCCTTCAGGCACAGGCGCCACGCCAGTTCATTGGCAAGATCGATGTTCAGCCCCTTGAGTTCGCCCGTCGAGTCCACATACTGAAGCGGGCGCAACGTCGGATTGGTCGACAGCATCAGCTTGCCCTCGGCGACCAGCTCGCTCTTGGGCAGGGTGGGTGCGCAGGTCTGCGCAAGCGCGGTCATCGATACGAGAGTGCTCGCCAGCGCAAGGGCGGAGAACACGAAGCGCGGTAATGTGAGGGTCATGTCGAGTACGTGGTGGAAGTGTTGATGCGATGGGCCGAGCAGGATCCGGGCCTCAAGAATAGCGACGGCCTTCGCACGCACTCAATTCAGTTCCCGGCGGGAACTATAAGCAGGCGCTATAGGCCCGGCGCGCTATCATCGGCGCCGCGATCGCCCCCACCGTGGCCGTCCTCCTCGATGTCCGATTCCTCCTATCGCGCGCTGATCAACCTTCGGCAACTCGAGGTGCTGCGCGCGGTCATGCGCTACCGCACCACGATCGGCGCCGCCGAAGAGCTCGGCATGTCGCAGCCTGCGGTGAGCAATGCGATCAAGCTGGTCGAGACGAAGATGGGCATGTCCCTGTTCGACCGCGTCAGCAACCGGCTGGTGCCGACCGCCGATGCACGCATCCTGCTGGCCGATGCCGAGCCGCTTTTCACGGTTCACGAGGCCATCCAGCGCAAGGCCTGGGACCTGCGATCCGGCCGCACGGGGGTGCTGCGCGTGTATGCCACCGCGGAGCTTTCGCAATACCTGGTGCCGAACGTGCTCCGACTCTTCATCGAAGAGCATCCGCAGGTGCAGGTCACGATCGAAACCGTTCGCATGGATGCACTGCTCGAGGCCGTCGAAAGCGGCAGCGCCGACATCGGTGTCGCGATGAAGCCGCCGGTGCGCCAGAGCCTGACGCGCGACGTGCTGATCGAGGCAGAGCTCATGTGCATCTGCCCTCTCGACGCCGCCCTGTCCTCGCAGCCGGTCCTGACGCCCTTCGATCTGCGCGATCGGCGCATCATCGGACCGGCGCCCGCCAGTCCGCTCGGCGCCATGCTGGACCAGGCATTCGAGCGCGGATCCCATGCCTACTTTCCGGACATCGAGGTGCGTTTCGCCAACGTCATCGCACCGCTGGTCGAGCAGGGTCTGGGCATCGGGTTCGTCGACGAGATGACAGCGCGCTTCCGCCCGGACGCCAAATTCACGGTCCATCGCTTCCGTCCGCGCATCGCGATCCCCGTGTGCGCCATCCTGTCGCGCGACAAACCGCCGCCAAGGCTGGCACTGTCCTTCATGTCATACGCCCGCCAATACATGCAGAAGAAGCTGGTCGAGGCGCCGGCGGCCCGCGAACCGATCGGCGACAGCGGCGTCGCCTGAAGCATGACCGAGCCCGGCCTCGGCGCTATAGCCCGGTGTCGCCCGCAACCGGCTCGGCGTTGTCGAGCCAGGCATTGACCAGCGTATAGGACACCGCCAACAGGACCGGACCGACGAAGATCCCGACCAGCCCGAAGCCGAGCAGGCCGCCGATGACCCCGGCGAAGATCAGCAGCAGCGGCAGGTCGGCACCGCGCTTGATCAGCATCGGGCGCAGGAAATTGTCCATGGTGCCGACGATCACGGTCCACACCAGCAGGAAGACGCCCCAACTGGTCGACCCGTGCCAGAAGACCCAGATCGTCGCCGGCGCCAGCACCAGCGTCGGCCCGAGCTGGACGATGCACAGCATGAACATCACCGCGGTGAGCAGGGCCGCGAAGGGCACGCCGGCGATGGCGAGCCCGATGCCGCCCACCACGGCCTGGACGATCGCCGTCACGCCCACGCCGAGCGCCACGCCCCGGATCGCCTTGCCCGCCAGCACCACGGCGTCCTCGCCGCGCGGCCCGCCGAGCCGGCGGCCGAATCGCCGGACCTCGTTGGCCGCCGATTCGCCCCCCGCGTACATCAGGCCGGCAATGACCACGGTCAGCAGGAACTGCAGGGTCAGCGCACCCACCACACCGGCCTGCGAGAACAGCCAGCCCGTGACGCGCGAGGCATAGGGCGTGACCTTGGCCTCCAGGCCCGAAACCCCCGACGACACCAGTTCGTCCCACGCCAGCGTCAGCTTCGGCCCGACGAAAGGCACGCGGCCGATCCAGTCGGGAAGCTGGGGCGGGCCCTTGCTGATCTGCAGCCTGAACCAGGCGATGACTTCGTCGGCGTTGGCCGCGATGGTCGAGATCGCCATCGTCAGCGGCAACACGAACAGGAGCAGCAGGATCAGCATCATCACCAGCACCGCGAGGCTGCGCCGCTTCCAGAGCCGGGCCTCGAACCACAGCAGCGCGGGCCAGGTGGCCACCACGACCATGACGGCCCAGATGGTCGCGCCGAGGAACGGCCGCAGGATCCAAAGCGAGGAGCCGATGAGCAGGACGATGGTCAGCACGTTGAACGTGATCTTGGCAAGGTCCGAGCGCGTGTCGTTCATGGTGCTTCACCCTTTTCGCTGAATGCCCCGCGGTCCTTGCGATGGCGGCCCGCGGCGGTGGCGCCATCGTAGCCGAGGACCGGCGGGCAGCCGGCTGCTCGATTCAGGGTGAGCGGTGCAGGCGCGGCGCCGACAGCGCATCGATGCTCTGCGCGATCGTCTGGTCGACGTCGCGCCAGCGCCCGGACAGGCCGGCTTGGGCCATTGCCGCTCTGAGGGCGAGGATGTCCTTCACGCTCGGCGCGACCTTGATCTGCGCGATGGCCGCGTCGGTGTTGCCGCCCTTGAGGAGCATCAGCACCTTGGCCGCCCATTCGCTTGTTCGTGCCATGGAGTCACCTGCTTCGGATCGGGGAGCCGACTTTACACCGGCTCCGGCGCCCGGCTGTCGTCCGGCGCGGTGACGGACCCGAAGCGAAGCTCCGCGAAAGCACGGACCGGGAAGGCTGCCGCATCCTTCGCCTTCAGCGGGACGGAAAAAAAGCGGAACGGCGCGCCGTGCAGGCGCGACAGTCCGGTGAGGTTCTCCACGATGAGGATGCCTTGCCTCAGAAACCGGGTATGTGCCGGACGTTCTGGATCCTGCGTGGAGTCGACGTTCGCGCAGTCCACCCCGAACAGGGCGATTCCCGCATCGCAGAGCCGCGCCACCACTTCAGGCGAGACGAACGGGTGCAATCGGTAGGTCTGCGTTCCCCAATGGCGATCCCAGTCGAAGTTGACGAGCACTGCCCGACCTGCGAGATGCTCGGGAAACCGCAGGTCTGTCCACCCCAGCTGCTGCCTGGGGCCCGCGTGCCGGGCGTCGATGACGACGCCGTCCAGCACCAGGCGGCTGAGTTCGATGGAAGCGACATCGTCCGCACCTTCGAAACGGTGACGCGGGGCATCCATCTTCGTGCCGACGGAGCTCTGGAATGCCACGTCGGAGATCTCGAACGAGGCCTTGTTCTCGTAGTGCGGGAGCGACTGCGCATGCGTCATGTAGGGTCGAATGTGCGCCGTGAGTTCGACTGTTTCGCCGTCTTCCTGCTTGAAGAGGACGCCGGGCATCCCGTCGTGGAATACGTGAGAGAGGTCGACAAACATTTGTTCATCCCCGCTTGACTTCGGCGCAGACACCTGCGTTGCGCTGGCGGCTCGCGCTCAGTGCCGATCGTGAGGGCACCATAGGATGCAAGGGGCGGGCAGTCAAGGGCGCTCGAAGCGGTCAGTGCAAAGAACATGCGGTCGAGGCGCACGGTGTCGGCGACAGCGCGCATCTCATGTGTCCTTCGGGTCGAAGAAACGTCGAGACAGACCGTCACGCCCAGGATAGAACTTGAAGTAAGGCCGCGCCTGATCAATGGTGAGCGCCACCGATGGATGGTCCATCAGCCGCTCGAAGTAGGCAGCCAGGCGCACGTGCCGCGGCGACAGGGGCACGTAGGTCACGGCATAGAACAAGGCGGGCGCCGCGGCGCAGTCGGCCATGCTGAACGCATCGCCGGCCACCCAGGTTCGCCCTTCAAGATGGCGGTCGATGAACGCATAGGCCGACGACAGGCCTTCTCGCGCCCGAGTCACGCCGTGTGCGTCGCGATCCCCTTCCGGGCGCAGAAGGTCGGCGGTGAACACCTGCATCGGGGTCATCACGTACAGGTCGAAGAGCCGGTCCCACAGACGCACGTCGAGCGCGGCGTCCGGGTCATGCGGGATGAGGGTGCGGCCGGGGCGCGCATGGTGGCGCTGCAGGTGCTCGATGATGATGCTGGTCTCGGGGACGGGCCGGCCCTGGTCGACCAGCAGCGGCATCTTGCCCGTGGGACAAAGCGCCAGGTAGGCCGCTCGCTCGACGGGGTCGGACAGATCGAGCAGCCGCTTGTCGATCTCGACGCCCAACACGTCGACCGCAATCAAGACCTTGTGGCAATAGGACGAGAGCGGATGGTAGTGCAGCGTGGGAGCAGTCATGAGACTCCAAATGGTTTCCAAAATTGAGCGGACGACCTATCGGGAGCCGTTGGCTTCCAGACGACGATCGACGTGTGCTCGGCGCGCACCATCGTGACCTTGATGCCGGGCACGGGCGTGATGGTGCCGCTCTTGTTGAAGCGCGGCACCAGGTTGGCGGGCAGGATGCCCAGCAGGCCCACGGTCTGGTTCATGTCGCCCGGCGCGTACATCGGGATCTGGTGCATCAGCGCCAGCGCCGGCGCCGGCGCATCCGCGAAGTGATCGAGGTGGCCGTGCGTGACAAGCAGCAGGTCGACCTTGCCCAGGGCCTCGAGGTTCTTGTATTCCGCCGGCGTCACGGGGTTCTGGCGCAGCCAGGGGTCGGTCACGATCACCTTGCCGCCGGGCGTGGTGATGCGGAAGGCCGACTGGCCCAGCCACAGCACCTCGGTCTTGCCCGCGGCCGGCTGCTGCGCCATCGCCATCGCCATCGCCATCGCCATCGCCATCGCCATCGGCCATAGTGCCGCCAGCAGGACGACGCGCAGGAACTTCATCAGCATGCTCATCTTCTTCTCCTTGTTTCGAATCGAAAAGCGCGGTTTCGTCCTAATCCACGGTGATTCGAGCGGCCTTGATCACGCGCTCCCAGCGCTTCATCTCGCTGGCGATCAGCTGGCCGAAAACCTGGGGCGTCGCGGGTGTCGCTTCGGCCCCCTCCGCGGCCAGTCGGGTTCGGACTTCGGCCGAATCCAGCGATCGGTTGATCTGCTGGTTCAGCGTCGAGACGATCTCGGCCGGCGTGCCGGCCGGCGCGACCACGCCGTACCATTGGTCGGCTTCGAAGCCCTTGGTGCCGGCGATGCCGCTCTCGGCCACGGTCGGCACCTCCGGCAGCAGCGCGATGCGGCGCGGACTGGAGACCGCCAGCGCCCGCATCGTCCCGGCCTTGATGTGCGGCAGCAGCGCCGGGGCGCCGGTGAAGAGCATCTGCAACTGGCCGGCCAGCAGGTCGTTGATCGAGGGCGCGGTGCCTCGATACGGAATGTGCAGGAAGGAGGTCCCGGTCTGCAGCTTGAGGTATTCCATCGTGATGTGCGCGGCGCTGCCGTTGCCGCCCGAGCCGTAGGCCAGCTGGCCGGGTCGCGCCTTCGCCAGGGCGACCAGCTCGGCCAGCGTGCGGGCCGGCACCGACGCATGCACCACGAGCACGTTCGGCACGCGGGCCACCCAGGCCACCGGTGCGAAGCTGCGCAGCGGGTCGTAGCCGAGCTTGGGATAGAGCGAGGGATTGATTGCCAGCGTGCCGACATGCCCCATGAGCAGGGTGTAGCCATCCGCAGGCGACCGGGCGACTTTCTCGGCGCCGACCGATCCGCCGGCCCCGGGGACGTTCTCGATCACGACGGCCTGGTTCCATGCGCGGCCGAGCTCCTGCCCGATGGCACGGCCCAGCACGTCCGAGGAACCTCCGGGCGTGAAGGGCACGATGAGGTGCGGCGGGCGGGTCGGATAGGCCTGCGCCAGCGCCGTGCCGGCCGCGCCCCACAGTGCGCCGCCGGCGGCCGCGAGGCAGGCCTGGCGACGGGTGATGCCGGGTGTCATGGTTCTCCTTGGGTCTGGTCGCCGGGGCGCCTTCAATCGGGCTTGATGTTGGCTTCGCGGATCAGCTTGCCGTAGCGCGCCGCGTCGCTCTTGAGCAGCTTGTCGAACTGCTCGGTCGGCCCGGGCAGCGGGATGCCGCCGGCCGCGGCCAGCTGCTCGCGCACTTCGGGCGAGTCGATCGCCTTCTGCACCGCGGCGTGCAATTGGGTCAGTACCGGCTTCGGCAGTCCGGCCGGCGCAACGAAGCCGTACCAGACGCTGGCCTCGAAGCCCGGATAGCCGGACTCGGCGACGGTCGGCACGCCAGGCAGCACGGCGGAGCGTTCGGCACTCATCACCGCCAGCACGCGCAGCTTGCCGGCCTTGGCCAGCGGCAGCGCCTCGAGCGCATTGACCGCCACCACGTCCACATGCCCGCCGAGCACGTCGGTGAGCGCGGGCGCACCCCCCTTGTAGGGCACGTGGCGCAGCGACAGCCCGGCGGTGTGCTGGAACAGCTCCATCGCCAGGTGCGGCGTCGAGCCGTTGCCCGGGGTCGCCACGGTGATGCCGCCCGGCTTCGCCTTCGCAGCCGCCACCAGCTGTTCCAGGGACTTGAACTCGGAGCCCTCGCGCACCGTGAACACCACCGGCACCCGTCCCACCAGCGCCACCGGCGTCAACTCGCGCGCGAGGTCGTAGGGCGCCGGCTGGAACAGCGAGGGATTGACCGCCAGTGCGTTGGCCGCCAGCAGCAGGGTGTAGCCGTCGGGCGGACTGGCGATCAGCGCCTTGACGGCAATGTTGGTGCCGGCGCCCGGCTTGTTCTCGACCACCACGGGCTGGCCGAGGATGGCCGACATCCGCTGGCCGACCGAGCGCGCGATGGCGTCCACCGCGCCGCCGGCGCTGTAGCCGACATAGACCTTCACGGGCTTCGACGGGAAAGCGTCGGCGGCGCCGGCGTTGGGCAGCGTGCCGAGCGCCAGCGCCCCGGCGAGGGCGAGGACGAGGCGGCGAGACAGAGGTGTGATCATCTTGGGTTCCGGGTTGAAAGGGGTGCCGGGGCGGGCCGCATCGCCCCTGCGCGCAGGGTCAGGTCCCCTGCAGCGGTTCCTCGAAATTCGACAGCAGCCGGGCCCGTCCGGCATGCACGTGGCGCTCCGCGGCGGCGCGGGCGCGGGCCTTGTTCGACGCCACGATGGCCTCGAAGATGGCGCGATGCTCGGCGTTCGAGCGCCGCATGTTGCCCGGCACGTTGAAGTACTTGCGCCGCACCAGATGCAGTTCTTTGACGTAGTCGTCGTAGGCCTGGTGGGCGCGCCGGTTGTTCGAGATCTCGAGGATCAGCGAGTGGAACTGCAGGTTCAGCTCGTAGTAGAGCGTGCCGTCCTCCGCTTCGCAGGCGGCGTCCATCGCATCGAGCAGCGCCTCCATCCGCTGGCGGTGCTCTTCGGTGCAATGCTCGCAGGCACGGTCGGCCGCATAGCCGAACACCAGCGCGCGCAGCTCGTAGATCTCGATCATCTCGCGCAGCGACAGCTGCCGCACATAGACGCCGCGGTTGGCGACCGCCGTGACCAGGCCCAGGCCCGCCAGCACCTTGATCGCCTCGCGGATCGGGCCGCGGCTGGTGCCCATGCGCAAGGCCAGCGCCGCTTCGTTGAGCCGCTCGCCGGGCTTGAACTCGCCGCTGTAGATGAGCTGCTTGAGTTCGGTCACGATGGCCTGCGAAAGGCCGGCGCCGCGGGGGCTGGAGGAGAGGGTCGACATGCACAAATCCTACCTGCAGACGGAACAGCGCACGCCCCTCGGCCCGGCGAAGCGACGAGCGTGGGGCCAGGCCRGCGCCGGGCCGCCCCAAGGCGGCCTGCGGCCCCCTCGGGGGCAGCAAGTACACGCAGTGACGAGCGTGGGGGCCACCAGG
>NZ_JBFUCJ010000111.1:0-23684 GCF_056405295.1 Variovorax sp. P1_H2
CCCCCGAGGGGGCCGCAGGCCGCCTTGGGGCGGCCCGGCGCCGGCCTGGATCGCCCCCACGCTCCGTCACTTCGTGTACTCGCTGCCCCCCGAGGGGGCCGCAGGCCGCCTTGGGGCGGCCCGGCGCCGGCCTGGATCGCCCCCACGCTCCGTCACTTCGTGTACTCGCTGCCCCCCGAGGGGGCCGCAGGCCGCCTTGGGGCGGCCCGGCGCCGGCCTGACAGGCGATCGCTGTGCCTTTCAGTGCGTCAAGGTGGGCAACTGGCCCGCCGGCGTCGGCTCGAGGCCCTGGGCCTGCGGCAGGTTCTTCTGCGCCGCCATGACGAGCGCCGCGCGATAGGCCGAGCGGCTGGCGATCTTGGTGTGCGTGATCAGGGCCCGCCATTCGCGTTCGAGTTCCGGATCGCTGCGGTCGCCGCGGCGGTTCAGCAGCGCCTGGCTGACGTCGACCAGGGCCGCGGCCGAGCTCAGGCAGATGTTGACCGCGGTCTGGGCGGCACTGGCCCTGAATCGCTGCTCCTCGGTCTGTGCGGCGGTACGGAGGGCCTCCAGCGGCAGGTTGGCGGTCGGGCCCAGATAGGGTGCACCCTGAAGCTGGCTGTCGGCGTGGGCCAGCACTTTTTCGATGGCCACCAGCGCGCTTTCCAGCAGCGCGATTTCAGTTGAGGTTTGCTTCATTTCATCCATCCGGAACGATTCCGGTTCAGGCGGGATATTGACACTGGAAGGCACTTTGCCCCTGTGCAAAAAGCCACAACTCAAATACAAAAGTTAACAAATCTGGCGCCATGCAGCCGTCCGTCGGACAGCGATTGCCGCCGCCCGGAAGTCCGAACGTGACTTAGTACCTTCGTCCAAAGCATCGAAGTCGCTACATTTTTCGAAAGACGTAGCGAAAGGCTTCCGATGACTCTCACTCGCAGGACCTGGCTGGCGCAGTCCGGCGCCGCGTTGCTGTTGGGCAGCGGGCTCGCCGCCGCCAGTCGCCGCAGCCATGCGCAGGCCACGCCGCGCGCTGGCGCACCGCGTACGGTGATCCTCGGACAGTCGGTACCCCTGACCGGCGCCGCCAGCGAGATCGGCCTGGCCTTCGCGGCCGGCGCGCGGCTCTATGCCAACGAGTTCAACGAAAGCAGCGCCGCCAGCGGCCTCCAGCTGAAGCTGGTGCAACTCGACGACGGCTACGATGCCGCCCGCGCCGGCGCCAATGCGCGCACCCTGCTCGGCACGCACAAGGCCGACATGCTGTTCGGCTTCGTCGGCACCGCCAGCAGCGACGCCGGCGCGGCGGCAGCAGAGCAACAGGGCAGCCTCCTGTTCGCCCCCTTCGCGGCGGCCGACAACCTGCGCGGGGCCGCCCATCCCAACGTGTTCCACGTCCGGCCAAGCATGGCCGACGAGGCCTTCAAGATCGTGCGCCAGTGCGAGACGGTCGGCCAGACCCGCATCGCACTGATCGGCGACGACGATGAAATGGGCCGCGCCGGCCTGGCCGCAGTGCAGCAGGCGGTGGCCGAACTCAAGCTGGCCCCGCTGGTGGCGAGCGCGCTGGTGCCGGCCAGCGGCGACAAGCTCGACGCGGCACTGGCCTCGGTGCAGAAGCTGTCGCCGCAGGCCATCGTGCTGGTCTCGCTCTCGACCACCACGGCCGACGTGATCCGCCGTCTGCGCAAGAGCGGCTATGCGGGCAGCTTCACGGCCTTCTCGATCGTCGGCATCGACCCGCTCTACGCGGCGCTGGGAAAGGACATCGGCGGCATCGTGATCTCGCAGGTGGTGCCCTCGCCGCGGCCGTCGGCGATCCCGATCGTCAAGGAATACCTGGCCGCGGTCGACAACTCGGACCAGGCGCCTTCCTACGAGGGCCTCGAGGGCTTCATCGCCACCAAGGCCGCGGCCGAGGCGGTGCGCCGCGCCGGCAAGGGCTTCACGCCCGCCGCACTGCAGCGCGTGATGGCCGGAATGACGGACTACGACGTCGGCGGCTTCCGCATCAACCTGCGTCCCGGGCTGCGCGACCCCGGCCGCAGCATCGACCTGATCAGCATCACCAAGGACGGGCGGATCCTGCGCTGAACGACGCCGGCGGCTATCCCGCGCTGGCGAGCCGCCGGAGCGCATCGGGCGCCAGCAACGCGATGCGCCCGTAGCCGAGCGCGATCACCCGCTCCTTCGCCAGCGCATTGAGTTCCTTCGACAGCGTCTGCCGGGTCACGCCCAGCATCATCGCGAGCGCCTCCTGAGGCAGCGAGATGCAGGCGCGCGGCTCCGGTGACTGGGTCGCGTCGCCGTGCGCCAGCGACAGCAGGCGGCGCGCCACCCGGGCGCGCAGGCCACGCAGCGTGGCGTCTTCCATGAGCCCGTAGAGGCCCCGCACGCGCGCCGCGAGCAGAGCCGCCACCGAACGGGCGAAGGCCGCACCCTGCATCTGCTGGACGAAAGACTCGAAGGGCACCACCAGCAGGTCGAGCGCGCTCAGCGCGGTGGCATCGTGGGTCCGCGGCGAGCCGTCGATCAGGCTGATCTCGCCGAACCAGTTGCCGGGCTCGAGCACGGCCAGAATGGCTTCGCGGCCGTCCTGCCGCAGGGTCGAGATCTTGATCATGCCGGCGGCCAGCCCATAGAAGCCGCCGCCGGCCGCGTGCACCGGATCGCCCTGGCGGAACACCATCGCGCCACGCCGCAGGTGGATCAGTTCGGCCGCGCCGAACAGGCCTTCGCGTTGCGCGCGCGGCATCGATGCGAACCAGGGATTGGCCTCCATCGCGGCGCGGTGGGCAGCGGACAGACGCGGTCTGGAAGGCTGCGGCATGGGCGTCGGATCGGGGGTCCGGGGGTTTACCAGAGCCTCGCATTGTCAAATTTCTGACAGTTGAGTGTCAAGTGCAGGTCTACAGTGGGCCGTAAACCCCACGGAGACACACGATGAATGCCAGAGCGAATTTCGTCCGCATGCAGGACAGCACCCAGGAGGACTGGAAACTGATCGGCGGCGAATTCATGCAGTTCGCGCAAGGCCTGCCCGAGCGCGTGATCAAGCACCTGCAGATCCTCGAAGGCGACTACGGCGGCTTCCCGATCGATCGCTACAGCCATTCGCTGCAGACCGCGACGCGCGCGCTGCGCGACGGCCGCGACGAGGAGTACGTGGTCTGCGCGCTGCTGCACGACATCGGCGACACGCTCGGCACCATGAACCACCCGGACATCGCGGCTGCCATTCTGAAGCCCTTCGTGAGCGAGGAGAACCACTGGATGGTGGCGCACCACGGCATCTTCCAGGGCCACTACTTCTTCCACCACATCGGCCTCGACCGCGACCTGCGCGAAGACTTCCGCGGCCATCCCTGCTTCGAGCGCACGGCCGAGTTCTGCGAGCTCTACGACAACCCGGCCTTCGACCCCAAGGCCGAGACCCTGCCGATCGGCGAGTTCGAGCCGATGCTCAGGCGCCTGATGGCCCAGCCGCGGCAGAGCATCTACAAGGCCGCGAAGCCATCCTGAAACCTTGCTCTGTCCTCAACTGACTAGAAAGAACCCCCAACCATGACCACCTCCCGCACCGAAATCCAGAAACTCGTCAGCGCCGAAGAATGGCAGTTGCGCGTCGACCTCGCGGCCTGCTACCGGCTGGTCGCGCTGTACGGCTGGAGCGACCTCGTCTTCACGCACATCAGCGCCCGCGTGCCCGGGCCCGAGCACCACTTCCTGATCAACCCCTACGGCCTGATGTTCGACGAGATCACGGCCTCCAACCTGATCAAGGTCGATCCCGACTGCAACAAGGTGATCGACTCGCCCTACCCGGTGAATCCGGCCGGCTTCGTGATCCACAGCGCGGTGCATGCGGTGCGCGAGGACGTGCAATGCGTGCTGCACACCCACACCCGTGCCGGCATCGCGGTCAGCGCGCAAACGAACGGCGTGCTGCCGATCAGCCAGCAATCGACCTTCGTGCTGGCCTCGCTGGCCTACCACGACTACGAGGGCGTCGCCTTCCGGGACGACGAGAAGCCGCGGCTGCAGGCCGACATGGGCCGCGCCAACTTCCTGATGCTGCGCAACCATGGCCTGCTGACGGTCGGCAAGACCGTGGCCGACGCCTTCCTGAGCATGTACACCTTCGAGAACACCTGCCAGATCCAGATCGCGGCGCAGGCCGGCGGYGGCGAGCTGACGCAGGTCGACCCGCGCATCATCGAGGGCGTCGGCCAGGCGATGAAGGTCCAGACCGGCGGCATGGGCGGGGCCTTCGTCTGGCCCTCGCTGATCCGCAAGCTAGACCGGATCGACCGCAGCTACAGGGATTGAGGCCGAGGCGCCCAGCGCGCGCTCGCGCCACCACAGCACGAAGCCGCAGACGAGCACCACCGCCTGCGTGCCGATCAGCAGCGCGAAGCCGGCGAAGAAGCCGTGCGCCGCGCCGCCGGAAGCGCCCGGACCCGCCGACACCAGGCTGATCACGCTGCCCATGAGCGCCGGCATGAAGCCGGCGACCAGGCTGCCGGTGCCGTTGACAACGCCGAAGGCGCTGGCCACATGCTCGGGCCGGGCGCAGTACTGCACCGTGCTCGGGATCGCCGGGCTCTGCAGGCCCCAGCAGAAGTTGGCGGCGATCAGGCAGTAGGCGGCCGCATAGGGATCGTGCACGTTGATCGCCAGCAGCACCGACAAGGCCACGCCGACGCTGGCCGCCATGAAGATGAAGGGCACGCGCTGGCGCTCGATCCGGTCGATCAGGACGCCGCCCAGCAGCACGGCGAGCACCGTCGCGTACTGCGGCAGCGAGGCCAGCCAGCCCATCTCCTTCATCGAGAATCCGCGCACCTCCTTGAGGTAGGCCGGCAGCCAGTTGCTGCTGCCCCAGAGGTAGGCCAGCGTGGCCGAGGTCAGCACCGTGATCAGCACCAGGTAGCGGGTGTGCAAGGCACCCTTGACGATGTCGCCGACCCGGTTCATCGCATCGCCGAAGGACTTCGGCTTCGCCAGGCCGGCATAGGCCGTCGGCATCTTCACGAAGGCGATCACCAGCGGGATGCCCAGCGCGATGTTCAGCACGCCGAGCACATGGAAGGAGGTCTGCCAGTCGAAGCTGACCAGCAGGTAGCCGATCAGCGGGTAGCCGAGCGCGAGGCCCAGGCCGGTGCCCATGTTGACGAAGGAGTTCGGCTTGCCGTTCTCGTGGCTCTCGAAGTGCGCCTTGATGTAGGACGAGGCGAGCGAGAACAACGGACCTTCGGACACGCCGAGCAGGATCCGCGAGGCCAGGAGCATGCCGTAGCCGTTGAACCACGGCGTGATGAAGGTGACCACGCCCCACAGCATCAGCCCGAGGATCAGGCTCCTGCGGACCCCGAAGAGGGCAGCGCAGAACGGCGTCAGCACGAAGGCCGACACCCCGTAGCCGACCATGAAGGCCGTGGCCAGCAGGCCCTGGCTGACCCGGTCGGTCGAGGCGATGCCGATGTGCTGCAGGAAGGCCGCATCGGTGATCAGCACGGCGATGTTGATCCGGTCGACATAGGAGATCGCGACGATCACGAACAGCGTGATGACGCCATACCAGCGGAATGCTCTGGGCTGCATGGTTCAGGTTTTAGCGCGCTGCGCTTCGACAGGTTGTAGACATGGCCGAGCGCGAACTTGGCCGTCGTCGGCTGCGGCAGGTTGGCGCCGGGTTCGCGCTAGATGTCCAGCACCAGCGGGCCGCGCTTGCAGCCCGAGACGCAGATCATCATGGTCTTGTTCGACGCTCGCTCGAGTTTGGTCAGGATGCCGTCGTGGTGGTCGACTTCGCCGTCGAGCACCCTGGTTTCGCAAGCGCCGCAGACGCCTTCCTTGCAGCTGTGGTCCGGGTTCAGGCCGGCATCGATCAGGCTGTCGAGGATCGACTTGCCGGGCGGCACCTCGACCGACTTGCCGCTCTTCGCGCACTGGACCACGTAGCTCTGGGTCGTGCTCGGGGCCTCGACGTGCAGGGCCGCGAAGCGCTCGATATGGGCATTCGCGTAGCCGAGCTGCGCGCAGGTCTTCTCGAAGTTGTCGAGCATCGGCGTCGGGCCGCAGCAGTAGTAGTGGCTGTCGGCGCCCTTGCCGGCGAGCAGTGCGGCGAGATCGGGCGGGCCGCCCTTCTCCTCATCGAAATGCCAGGTCAGCGGAATCGATTTCTCGGCCGCCAGGGCCGCGATCGACTCGCAGAAGGCGGACTCCTTGCGCGAGCGCGCGCAATAAAGCAGCTCGACCGGCTTGCCGATATCGGCCAGGCGCTGCAGCATGCACCAGATCGGCGTCACGCCGATGCCGCCGGCCACCAGCACCGAGCGCCCGGCCCCCTCTTCGAGCTTGAAGTTGTTGCGCGGCTGCGAAATCTGGAGCGTCATGCCGACGCGCAGCTGCTGGTGCACGTAGCGCGAACCGCCGCGGCTCTTGCGATCGTTCAGCACGCCGACCACGTAGCGCTGGCGGTCGGTCGACGGATTGCACAGCGAGTAGCTGCGCACCAGGCCGTTGGGCAGGTGCAGGTCGATGTGGGAGCCGGCCTCGAAGGCGGGGAAGTCCACCGCGGGCGAAGCCGGCCGGAACTCGACGCTGACGATGCCGTCGGCTTCGTAGCGCATCGTGTGCACCAGGGCGTTCAGCGTGGGAGAGGACATGACGGGAAACCTCGATGAAGGGTTTTTCAGTGGGCCGCGCGCAGGTCGATCAGCCGGCCGCGCCTTCGAGCTGCTGCTGGGCCAGCCCGCGCAGATGGCGGCGCAGGCGCACGATGCCGAGGTCGTGCTGGTAGAGCTGCTCGTGCTGGTTGGCATCGGGCTCCATGTTCTCGATCAGCACGCGGTCCTGTTCGAGCACGTGCCAGTGGCGCGCCTCGAGCCGGTTCTTGTAGAGGAAGCGCCAGGTGTCCCGCTCCCAGCCCTTGGGCAGCTTGCGCACGCGCCAGTGGAAGGCGCACGAGAGCGTCGGCGAGATCGGCGTGTAGCTGCCGATGATGATGAAGTTGCCGCCCGGGCCGCCGGTCTTCGGGTACGGGATCTCGAGGCGCATCCAGTGCACGCCGGTGTCGGCCCATTCGGTCCAGTCGAAGTTGACGTTGCGCTGGCCTTCCTTCTCGAACACGAAGCCGGTGTCGGTCGCGCGGATGCCGAACTTGGCAGTCGAATCGCCCTCGGCCATCGAATGCGACTGCTTGTGCAGATAGGTGCCATGCATCGGGTCCATGACGTTGTCGAGCACGTAGCGGTAGTCGCCCTTCCATTCCGTGTAGCAGAGGAAGCTCGAATACTGGTCGTCGTCGGTCAGCTGCTCGGGCAGCACCAGCGGCGGCGGCGTCTCGACCGACTCCTTCGAGTTGTAGAGCCAGACCGCGCCGGCACGCTCCTCGACGTGGAAGAAGCGCGTCGACTGCGAGCCCTCGAGCTTGCAACCGGGGCTGCCCGGCACGCGCACGGCGACGCCGTCGCAGCGCACCTCGACGCCGTGGTACGGGCACGAGAGCCGGTCACCGAGGATCACGCCCTGCGACAGCGGCGCACCGCGGTGCGGGCAGCGGTCTTCGAGCGCGTGCAGCTTGCCCGCGTGGTCGCGCCAGAAGGCGAACTTGCGGCCCAGGCGGCGCAGCGAGACGGGCGATTCCTTGATGAAGCCCGTGGGGCAGATCGGATACCAGAGATCCTTGAGGCCGACTTCGAGCAGCTGGTCGACGGGGTCTTCGCGGGAGGGGGTCATGGTGGGGTTCCTCTTGATGGGGAAAATGAAGCGTCGCGGGCACTCAGGCGCCGAGCGCCGCCATCTCTTCGCGGTAGATGGCCTCGGTCCAGGCCTTGCCGCTGGGGCTCGCGAGGCCGCTGTCGTTGAGCCGCTCGACCAGGCCGGCGAGGTCGTGGACGCCGGCCGCGAAGGCGCGCTCGATGGCGTCGCCGAGCAGGTCCTCGTAGGTGGTGGGAGTGCGCTGGCGCGCCTGGTGGGGATCGAGATAACGGTCGGTCATGGTTCGCTCCATCGGTGGAAGAAGGTGGTTCAAAAGTTGGCGCCGGAAGTCGATGCGGTGGTGGCCATGGGATCCCTCTCAGGCTCACTCGGCCACGATGTTGCGGGCCTTGATGATCCTGGCCCACACCGCGGTCTCGTCGCGAATGGCCGTGGCGAATTCGGCCGGCTTCATCGATGCGTCGGTCATGCCCTGGGCCTTGAGGCGCTCGCGCACATCGGGCGCGGCGAGGATCTCGGCGGCGTCCCTGGCCAGCTGCTCGGCGACCGCGGGCGGCGTTCCGGCCGGCGCCAGCAGGCCGTACCAGGAGGTCACGTTGACGCCCTGGATGCCCTGCTCCGCCAGCGTCGGGATCTCCGGCGCGACCGGGCTGCGCTTGGCTTCGGTCACCCCGAGCGCGACCAGCTTGCCGCTCTTGATGAAGGGCAGCGTCGCCGGCAGGTTGCTGAACATCAGCGGCACCACGCCGCCGAGCACGTCGTTGAGCGCCGGCGCCGTGCCCTTGTAGGGCACGTGCAGCAAATCGACACCGGCCTGCTGCTTGAACAGTTCGCCCGCCAGGTGCAGGCCGCTGCCGACGCCGGGCGAGGCATAGGACAGGGTGCCGGGCTTGGCCTTGGCCTGGGCGACGACCTCCTTGGCGTTCTTGAAGCCGGACGCCGGCGTCGCCACCAGCACGTTGGGCGCGGTCGCGAGCATCGTGACCGGCACGAAGTCGCGGGCGATGTCGAACGGGAAATTCGGCATCAGGGTCGGGTTGATCGTCAGGTTGCCGGCCGGCACCACCAGCAGCGTGTGGCCGTCGCCCTTGGCGCGCTTCACCTTGTCGATGCCGATGTTGCCGGCCGCGCCCGCGAGGTTCTCGACCACGGCCGGTTGGCCATAGCGCTTGGCGAGCCCTTCGGAGAGCAGCCGCGCCAGCGTGTCGACCGGACCGCCCGGCGGGAACGGCGAGACGATGGTGAAGCGGTCGCCTGCAAGCTGCTTGTGCGCATCGCTCTGGGCATGGGCCGAGGTCAGCGCCGCGAAGGCGAACACGGCGGTGGCGGCGAGGCGCAGGGGCCGGCGCATGAGATCGATCATTTCTTCTCCGTCAGGAAAGCGCCCTTGGGGCCTTCGGCATTCTTCTGGCGGCGCGTGTGGCCATCGAGGCCGCCATCGACCGCCCATTCGGCGAACACAGTGGGGCCGGGCTCGAACTCGCGCGGCTGCCATTCGGCGGTCAGCTGGTCCTCGTCGGCGTAGTACTCGATCAGGCCGCCGGCCGGATTCTTGAAGTACCAGAAATAGGCCGACGACACCGGGTGACGGCCCGGGCCCAATTGCGTTTCCCAGCCCTTGCGCGAGAAGTGCAGGCCGCCGCCGAACACCTCGTGGATGTCGCGCACCGTGAAGGCCACGTGGTTCAGCCCGCGCTTGCCCGAGGGCAGCTGCAGCAGGAACAGGTCGTGGTGGCCGCCCTCCGGCGCGCAGCGCATGAAGGCGCCACGGTTGGGATAGCTGTCGGACGCGACGAAGCCGAAGCGCTCGGCATAGAAGGCGCTGGTGGCCTGGACGTCGCTGACGAAGAAGACCACGTGGCCGACCTCGATCGGCGTGGCTCGCTCGTACACCGGCGCGGGCTGGTTGATGCGCGGCTTGGCGTTCCAGGTGTTCATCGCGCCGCAGTCGACGTCGACCGCATGCTTGCGGCTGACCTGCAGACGCACAGCGAGGCCGTTCGGGTCGATGCAGCCGATGCGGCGCGCGCCGTCGACCTCGCCGTCGACGAAGCCGGGGTCCTTCGCGATCGCCGCGGCATAGCGCGCGAGGTCGGCATCGCTCTCGACGCCCCACACCACTTCACGCAGGGTCGGGCCCTCTTCCATGCCGGCCGGCAGGCCCGGCTTGTCCAACGCCGCGACGACCACCTTGCAGCCGTTGAGGCACTCGAAGACCAGTTCGTCGGCCGCCTCGGACTCGAGCGAGAGGCCCCAGTCCTGGAAGAAGTTGCGGCAGACCGCGAGGTCGTCGGCCACGTAGGTGATCTGGTCGATGCCCAAAACGCTCATATCAAAATCTCCATTGCGCTCTTCAGTTCCAGGAATACCGCGGAACCGGCTTTGCCGGGCCGCTGGTATTGCCCCCTGCAAGGGGGTGGGCGGCTACACGAAGTGAGCCAAGCTGGGGGTGTGTCATAGGTCTGCCCACGGCAGCGGCTGCTCGTTGGTGCCCCAGTACATGCTCTTCTGCTCCATGTACTGGAAGATGCCCTCGCGGCCCTTCTCGCGGCCGAGGCCGCTGTCGCGCCAGCCGCCGAACGGGGTCGAGACCGAGAACTGCTTGTAGGTGTTGACCCAGACCGTGCCCGCCTGCACCGCGCGGCCGAGGCGCCAGGCGCGCTTGAAGTCGCGGCTCCAGACGCCGGCGGCCAGCGCATAGACGCTGTCGTTGGCCTGCTTGATCAGCTCTTCCTCGTTGTCGAAGGGCATCGCGACCAGCACCGGGCCGAAGATCTCTTCCTGGCTGATGCGGGCGTTGTTGGTCAGGCCTTCGAGGATCGTCGGCGTGTAGAAGTAGCCGCGGTCGAGGCCGTTGCCGTGCGGGCGCACGCCGCCGGTGCGGATGCGGCCGCCCTCGGACACGCCCATCTCCACGTAGCGCTCGATGCCCTCGCGGTGCTTGGCGGTGATCAGCGGGCCCATCTGCGTGCTCTCGGCCGCCGGGTCGCCGACGCGCAGCGCATTGGCGCCTTCGGCCAGCCGGGTCAGGAACTCGTCGTAGATCGAACGGGCGACGAACAGGCGGGAGCCCGCGATGCACGACTCGCCCGAGGAGCTGAAGATGCCGTAGAGCACGCCGGCGACCGCGTGGTCGAGGTCGGCGTCCTCGAGCACCATCGTGGGCGACTTGCCGCCGAGCTCGAGCGAGACCGGCATCATCTTGTCGGCCGCGATGTGCGCGATGTGGCGGCCCGTGGTGGTGCCGCCCGTGAAGGACACGCGCTTGACCAGCGGATGCTTGGTGATCGCATCACCGATCACCGAGCCCTTGCCCGGCAGCACGCTGACGATGCCCTTGGGCACGCCGGCCTCTTCGCAGATGCGGGCCAGTTCGAGCGCCATCAGCGGTGTCACTTCGGCCGGTTTGACCACCACCGCGTTGCCGGCTGCCAGCGCCGGTGCCAGCTTCTGGGCCTCGCTCGCGATCGGTGAATTCCACGGCGTGATCGCCGCGACCACGCCCATCGGCTCGTGCACGCTCATCGTGACGAAGGGGCCGCGCGACGGCGTGATGGTGTCTTCGAGCGTCTCGAGCGCGGCGGCGAAGAACTGGAAGGTACCGGCGGCGCTGGCCACCAGGTTGCGGGTCTCGCTGATCGGCTTGCCGTTGTCGAGGCGCTGCTTCTGCGCCAGCGCTTCGGACTGCTCGCGGATCAGCTGCGCCACGCGGTGCAGCACGGTGGCGCGCTGGTGCGGCAGCATCTGCGCCCAGCCGCTGGTCAGGAAGGCGTGGTGCGCGCGCGTGATGGCCTCGTCGACGTCGGCCAGGCTGGCAGCCTTCAGCCGCGCGATCGGCTCGCCGGTGGCCGGATACAGGCTCTCGTAGACGTCGCCGCCGCCCAGGCGCCAAACGCCTGCAATGTTGATGGGAAGGAGTTCGGAAGAAATCATCGGGGTTCTCTCTCGGTTCAGATCGCCAGCGCCGCGACGCGGTTGCGCAGTGCCCGCACGGCGCTGTAGACCGTCAGTGCGGAGGTCTTGGGATTGGCCGCGAGCGGCTTGTTGCGCATGGTCAGCTCGAAGCTGCCGAAGGCGCCCTCGGCCTCGACGGTGTGGACGTTGTCGCTGACCGCAGGGTCGGCGATCAGGCGCACGTGCGTGCGGTCCAGCCCGAGGCCGGCGAGCGACACGGTGGCCGCCACGTTGGCGTTCTTCGGGTACAGCGCGGCGGCTTCGCGGGCACTGCCTTCGAAGATCACGGTCTCGCGCGTCAGCGCATCGAGATCGCGGCCCTGGTCGGCCGGGGTTCCCTTCCAGGCGCGCGGCGGCTTGCGGCCGGTGTAGCGCACCGCGTCGAGGCCGCCGACACGGGCCGCGGCCAGCGCGTCGATGGCGCCGATGGCGCCGGCGATCAATTGCACCTGCGTGCCGCCCGCGATAGCGGCGGCTTCGAGCTTTTCAGCGAAGCCCGCGGCCGAGAGCGCGCCCACCGAAGCCACGATGCAAGGGGTGCCGCGCTGCAGGGCCGGCAGCACATGCGCCTCGATCGCCGCATGGCCCGCCGCTTCGACGACCAGGTCGATGCCTTCGACCGGAACCGAGGACACGACCTGCGCGCGCGGTGCGAGCCGCTGCGCCGTGGCCTGCGCCGCAGCGAAGGCATCGGCCGGCACGACGATGGCCTTGATTTCCAGGGCCGGGTCGGCATCGAGCAGTTCGAGCATCGAGGTGCCGATGGCTCCGCAGCCGACGAGGGCAATGCGCGTGATGGCGGACATGCGAGGGGCTCCGCTCACTTGGCCGTGCCGAGCGCAGGAATCTGCGTGACCGTGTTGGTCGGCGGTCCCGCGAAAGTGCTCTTGAAGCCGCCGATGGACAGCATGTCGATCTCGAGCAGGAAGGGGCCCTCGGTCGCCAGCGCCTCGTCCAGGCGAGCCGGCAGGTCGTCCAGATGGCGCACGCGGGCATGCGGCAGTGCGATCGACTTGCACAGCAGGTCGTAGTCGGGCGTATGCAGCTCGGCGTAGCACTGTCGGCCGCCGTACTGCGCGTCCTGGATGTTCTTGATGACGCCGTAGCTCTTGTCGTTCATCAGCACGATCACCATGGGGGCCTTCTCCTGCACCATGCAGGCCAGTTCGCCGAGGTTCAGGATGAAGCCGCCGTCGCCGGCCAGGCAGAAAGTCTTGCGGCCCGAGCCGGTCACCACGGCGCCGATGGCCGCGCCGATGGCCATCGGCATGCCCTGCCCGATGCCGCCGCCGGTGGCGTGGACGCCGGCGCTGGGTTCGAAGATGCGCAGCTCGCGGTTGCCCCAGGTGCTGTTGGAGACGGTCACGTCGCGCACCCAGTTGAATTTGCGGCCTGCAACTGACTGGATCCGGCGCACCAGCTCGGCATACGGGCCGAGGCCGTCGCGCAGCGTCGCGACCGCCTGATCGTGCGCGGCGCGCAGGTCGACCAGCAGCTTGGGGTCGGCCTTGTACCTGGCGGCTTCGAGGCGATCGGCGAGGCCTTCGAGCGCCAGCGCGGAATCGCCGCAGACGAAGGCCTCGGAGGCATAGCAGCGGCCTTCGGCGGCAGCATCGGCGTCGATGCGGTACAGCGGGCGCGGCAGCTTCAGTTCGTACTTGAGCGTCTCGTTGCCGCGCAGGCGCGAGCCGACCACGAGCATCGCATCGCAGGTCTGGTAGAGGGCCTCGACCGGCTTCTGGATGTTGTAGGCGCCGAGCGAGCCGGCATCGTCTTCGGGCACCGTGCCGCGGCCCTGGGTCGTGGTGACCACGCCGAAGCCGAGCTTCTGCAGGCGCTGGATCGCGGCCCGTGCGTGGCGGGCACCGCCGCCGACCCACAGCAGCGGGCGCCTGGCCTTGGCGAGGTTCGCGGCCAGCGCGTCGAGGCCGGCCTTGGACGGCACGGYGGGCTCGACCGGCAGCGGCGACAGGTCGGCCGGCATCGTGGTGAGCGCGGACTGGATGTCGATCGGGATCTCGACGCTGACGGGCCCGGTGGGCGCGGTCATCGCGACCTGCACGGCGCGCTTGAGGGTGCCGAGCACGGTCTCGACGCTGCGCACGCGGAAGGCGGCCTTGGAGATGGCCTTGAGCATCGTGAGCTGGTCGGGCGCCTCGTGGATGTACGACATGCCGCGGTCGATGTAGGGCGTCTCGATCTGGCCCGTGATGTGCAAGAGCGGTGCGCCGGCGGTCAGCGCCTCGACCATGCTGCCGGCGATGTTGCCGGCGGCCGGACCGGTGCTGGTGATGCACACGCCCAGGCTGGCGGTGGAGCGTGCATAGGCGTCGGCCATGTTGCCCGCGCCGGCCTCGCCCCGCGCCGAGATGAAGCGGACCGCGCCGCGCTGCGCGAAGGCATCGAGGATCGGCATGTTGTGGATCGAGATGACACCGAAGGCCGCCTTGACGCCGCATTGCTCGAGGAAGGCGGCGACGACTGCGCCGACCGTGACGGTGTTGTGGGGGTTATGCATGGCGGGAATGGCCTCCGGAAATGTCGATGTGGCTGCCCGTCGTATAGGACGCGAGCGGTGAAGCGAGAAAGAGAATCGCGCGTGCGGCTTCGATCGGAAGCCCCAGGCGGCCCAGCGGGATGTGCTTGTCGTGGGCGAGCTGGCCGCTCCAGGCGTCCCAGTCGAGTTCGGTCTGGACGCGGGCCTCGAAGCGGCGGCGCCACTGGCCCGACTCGACCAGGCCGATCAGGATGCCGTTGACGCGAACGCCCTCCGGCGCGAACTCGGTGGCCATCGAGCGCACCAGGCTCAGCAGGCCGGCGCGTGCGGCCGAGGTCGCGACCATGTGCGGTTCGGGCTGGCGGGCCAGCAGCGAATTGGCGCAGACGATCGCGGCATCGCCGAGCACGGCGCGCTGCGCCTTGAGCTGCGGCAGGAAGGCGCGCGTCGGGTGGATGACCGAGAAGAACTTCAGGTGCAGCTCGTCGGCCCAGGCCTGGTCGTCGGTGTTGGCGAAGGTCGACACGCGGCCCTGGCCGGCGTTGTTGATCAGCATCGAGGCCGGGCCGAGCGCGGCCTCGCTTTCGGCGGCGAAACGCTTCACGGACGCCGCGTCGAGCACGTCGCAGGTGCGGGCGAAGAGGCGCGCCTCGGGGCGTGCCGCACGCAGGCCGGCCACCGCGCGGTCGAGCCGCTCGGCATCGCGGCCGCACAGCGCCACGGCAGCGCCGCAGTCCAGCAGCAGCTCGGCGGTCGCCAGGCCGATGCCCGAGGAGCCGCCGGTGACCACGGCCACACGGCCCGCCAGCGCATCGGCGGCGAAGAAGTTGGAGGAAGGATTCGGGGTCATCATGGTCGGCAACTCAGGCGGCGCGGTCGCCGCCGTGCAGCGGAATCACCTGGCCCTTGGAAGCCGGCGAGTAGTTCAGCAGGCCGGAGATCTCGTCGGCGGTCTGGCGCACGCGCTGCACCATTTCGTCCATGCGGCTTTCCTCGATATGGCCCGAGGTGATGGTCGCGCCCAGCGCCGCCACGATGTGGCCGCTGTGGTCGCGCACCGGGGCCGCGATGGTCGAGATGTTCGACTCGAAGAAGCCTTCGCCGAGCACGTAGCCGCGCTGGCGGTCGGCCTGGACCATGTCGAACAGCTGGTCGACCGAGACCGGCGTGCTCGGCGAGAAGGACTCGAGCCGGTCCTCGGGATAGAGGGCGCGCAGCTGCACCAGCGTCAGGTCTTCGAGCAGGATGCGGCCCAGCACCGTGGCGTGCGCCGGCAGCCGCGTGCCCACGGTCACCGAACTGGCGAAGGGCGTGGGCGGCGCGACCTTGGCGACATAGACGATCGAGCGGCCATCGCGCACCACCAGGTTGCACGGCGTACGCAGCTCGTCGCAGAGGCGCTGCAGCAGCGGCGTGCCGAGCTGGGTCAGCTCCAGCGAGGCCAGGTACTCGAAGCCCAGGCGCAGCACGGCTAGGCCGAGGCGGTAGTCGCGGCCGCCTTCGGCGCGCTCGAGGAAGCCCATGTTCTCGAGCGTGGTCAGGAGCCGGAACACGGTCGAGCGCGGCAGCTCGAAGCGCCGCGCCAGCTCGGGCGCCGACAGCGCCCGGTGTTCGCGGCTGAACTCGCACAGCAGGCGCAGCCCCCGCTCGAGCGCCGGGACGTTGTAGCGGTCCGTGCCTTCTTCGACCGGGTCGATGTCGTTGGTTGCCATGTTGCCTCTTCGTTGGGGTTCGGATCGTTTTCAGGATGCCAGCACATCGCGCAGAAGCGCCGCGACGGCTTCCGGCCGCTCGACGTAGCTGGCATGGCCGGCATCGGCGAGCAGCTCGAGCGTCACGCCGCACCGGCGGGCCACCTCGGCGCAGCCGTCGGGCGGCGTCACGATGTCGAGCGCGCCGCAGGCCACGCGCACCGGCATCGCCGGCGGCAGGTCGGCCAGCAGGTCGCCGCCGCACAGCAGCTCGATGGCCTGGCGATAGCCGCCTTCGTTCAGTCGCGCCATGTTCCAGCGCACCCACTGGCGGGCCCGTTCGCTCGCGTTGGCGGACAGCAGCCGGGCGTCGGCTTGCGCGGCCATGCCGGCAACGCCGGCCCGCGCCAGCGTGTCGAGCCGCTGGGTGCGCACGCGCTGGCGGGTTTCGGCGCGCTCGGGGCCGCCATAGCCACCCGCCGGGCTGATCAGCACCAGCCGCTCGATGCGCGCGGCGAGCGCCGAACCCGGCCGGGCGGCCGCAGCCGCGGTCAATGCACCGAGCGAATGGCCGACCAGCGTGCAGCGGTCGACGCCGAGCGCATCGAGCATCGCGCCGAGCCGCTCGGCGTAGTCGGTGGCTTTCGGCGCCGCGGGTGCCAGCGGCGTCGATGCGCCGTAGCCGGGCGCGTCCCAGGCGATCACGCGCGCCTGCAGCGCCAGCAGCAGTGCCGTGTCGAACCAGGAGGCGGCGCCCGAGCCGATGCCGTGCAGGCAGACCAGCGCCGGCCCCGCGCCGCACTCGCGCACCGACATCAGGCTGCCGTCGCGCAGCGCCACGGGGCGCGCCGGAAAGCGCGCCTCGAGGCGCGCCAGTTCGGACGACGGCAGGATCTGTAGCTCGATGGAAAGGGCGTCGGTCATGGTGTCATTCCAGAAATACCGCGGAACCGGTTTTGCCGGGCCGCTGGTATTGCCCCCGGCGAGGGGGTGGGCGGTCACACGAAGTGGGCAAGCCTGGGGGTGTGCTTCACCGCTTGATCTTCGCCAGCGGATGGTCCGCCGGGTAGGTCGGCGTCACCGGCTTCTTGGCGCCGAGCATCACGCACATCAGCGCATCCTCGTCGCCGATGTTGATCTCTTCCCGGTAGACGCCCGGCGGCACCGAGATCAGGTCGCGGTCGGTCATGATGGTCTCGAAACGCTCGCCATCCTTCTCGATGATGACCTTGAGCTTGCCGCGGATCAGGAAGAACACTTCCTCGACATCGGTGTGCAGGTGCGGCGGGCCTTCGTGGCCGGCCGGGATCACCATGGTCGAGAAGGTGAAGTTCTCGGCCGGCACGGTGTTCACGTCCTTGGCGACGCCGGTGCCGCCGGTGCCCACGTAGCGCATCTGCGCACGGCGGAACTTGGGGTCGAGGTCGGCCTGGAACTTGAGTGCATCCCAGTCGTACTTGCGGGTCGAGTAGCGCGCGATGCGCGTCTCCATCCATTGCTGGAGGCTGCTGCCCTCGGGCTGCGCCAGGGTATCGGCGGCGCCGTCGATCTTCTGCTGTTCGGACAAATCGCTCATCGGGAATCTCCTTGGTCGAAATAATCAATGCATCACGAAGCCGCCGTTGACGGCGAGCAACTGGCCGGTCACGAAACGCGACAGGCCCGAGAGGGAAAAGAGCATCGCGCCGCAGACGTCGGCGGCCTGCTGCTCGCGCGGGATGGCGCGGCCTTCGAGGTATTTCTGGTGCCGGGCCAGCGGCACGTATTCGGTCGCCTCGACCAGCGTCAGGCCGGGCGCCACGGCGTTGACCRTGATGCCCTCGCCGCCCCACTCGCGCGCCAGCGAGCGTGTCATGGAGATCACGGCGCCCTTGCTCGAGGCGTAGGCCAGCAGGTTCGGCGCGCCCCACAGCGCGGTGTCGGACGCCAGGTTGACGATGGCGCCGCGGCCGCTGGCGGCCAGCGCGCCGCGGCAGGCGCGGCTCATGAGCCAGGTGCCGCGCACGTTGACGTCCATGACGCGGTCCCAGGTGCCGATGTCGAGCGCCTGCGCGTCGCGGCCGCCCGAGTTGGTGATGGCGGCGTTGTTGACCAGGCCATCGAGGCCGCCGAGGGCTGCGGTCGCCGCTGCGGCGCAGGCTTCGATCGATGCCGGGTCCGACAGGTCGACCGCCAGCGCGTGGGCGGTGAAGCCGGCCTCGCGCAGCGCCGCGGCCTCGGCCTGCGCCACGTCCGAGAGGATGTCGGCCATCACCACGCCGGCACCGGCGGCGGCGATGCACTTGGCGAAGGCCAGCCCCAGGCCGCGCGCGGCGCCGGTCACCAGCACCTTGCGGCCGGCGAGCAGGTTGGTGGGAAGTTCCGCAAGCAGGGCCTGCAGGCTCTGGTGGTCGGGCGTGACGCTGGGTTCGGTCATGGCGTTGTCTTTTCTGTTTGGTCCAGGGATACCGCGGAACCGGCTTCGCCGGGCCTCTGGTACCGCCCCGTTGAGGGGCTGAGGTCCGCGGCTCCAAGCCTGCCTGCGCAGGCTGGGACGGACCCGAAGAGCCGCTGCCTCTGGCAGCGACTCGGGGCGCCGCAGGCGCTTCGGGGGTGGTTCATCAATCGGCCTGGATGCCGAGTTCCTTGATGACGCGGCCGAAGCGTTCGAAATCGGCGGCGTTGGTCTTGGCCAGGGTCTCGGGCGTGCCGCCCAGCGGCAATGCACCGAGCACCGCCATCTTGGAAGCGACATCGGGCATCTTGAGGATCTCGTTGAAGTGGGCATTGAGCGTCTTCACGAGCTCGGGCGACAGGCCCTTGGGCGCGAAAATCCCGTTCCAGGCCACCACCTCGACATCCTTGTAGCCGAGCTCCGCGAGCGTCGGCACGTTGGGCGCGAGCGGCGAACGCACGCGGTCGGCGACCGCCAGCGGGACCAGCTTGCCGCCTTGCAGGTAAGGCGCGATCGGGCCGTAGCTGACCATGGTCAACGGCACGTGGCCGCCGAGCACGTCGTTGATCGCCGGCGCCACGCCCTTGTAGGGCACGTGCTTGATGTCGAGGCCGGCGGTCTTGTTGAACATCTCGCCGAGGATGTGCATCGGCGAACCGCTGCCCGGGCTGGCATAGGAGAGCGCCTGGCCGCTCTTCGCGGTGGCCACCATCTCCTTGAGGCTCTTGGCGCCGCTGGCCGGCCCCGAGACCAGGAACAGCGGCATCATCGCCGTCTGGATGATGGGCGTGAAGCCGTTCACCACGTCGTAGCCGGCGCCGGCGCCGGTCTTCAGCACGATCTGGGCGATCGAGAAGGTGCTCGGCGCCACCAGCAGCGTGTAGCCGTCGGCCGGGGCCTTGGCGACAAAGCTGCTGCCGATCACGCCGCTGGCGCCCGGACGGTTGTCGACCACCACCGGCTGACCGATGCGGGTCGAGAGCTTCTCCGCGAACAGCCGCGCCAGCGCATCGGTGTCGCCACCGGCCGGATAGGCCACCACGAGCGTAACCGGCTTGCTGGGCCAGGCCTGGGCCCAGCTCGGGCCGGCGGCGACGGCGGCTGCGGTGCAGAGCGCGAGGGCCAGCGCGTGGCGGCGTGTGTTCTTCATCATCATGGGAGGCGATTCCTTGGCGTTGGGGAGAATTCGCTTTTGTTTCACTGAAAAAACACTGATTTATTAATGAAACGATGGACGAAGAATAGTGGGCGAAGGGCCACTCAAATATAGGTAGAAAMCCTAGATCCCAAGACACGACAGCGACGCCTACATCTCGGCGGCTGAGCCAGGCCTGACTTCGCGGGGCGGGACATACCCCGAGTGCGCCGACGGCGGATCGACAGCTTCGCTTCCTACGATGAAGCGACCGTGCAGCCGCAGGCCGCACACCCTCCGGAGACATCCATGAGCACAGCCGTCCTCGCCCAAGGCCATCCCGCGGCCCCGGCCAGCGCTTCCAAGCTCGGCGCCGTGCTGCGCGTCACGAGCGGCAACTTCCTCGAGCAGTTCGACTTCTTCCTGTTCGGCTTCTACGCCACCTCCATCTCGAAGGCCTTCTTTCCCGCCAGCAGCGACTTCGCCTCGCTGATGCTGACCTTCGCGGTGTTCGGCGCCGGCTTCCTGATGCGGCCTCTGGGCGCCATCGTGCTGGGCGCGTACATCGACGAGGCGGGCCGGCGCAAGGGGCTGATCGTCACGCTGGCCATCATGGCCAGCGGCACGGTGCTGATCGCCTTCGTTCCCGGGTACGCCACGATCGGCATCGTGGCGCCGGTGCTGGTCCTGCTGGGCCRGTTGCTGCAGGGCTTCTCGGCTGGCGCCGAGCTGGGCGGCGTCTCGGTCTATCTCTCGGAGATGGCGACGCCGGGACACAAGGGCTTCTACACCGCCTGGCAATCGGCCAGCCAGCAGGTCGCGATCGTGCTGGCCGCGGCGCTCGGCTTCGCGCTCAACGAGACGCTGTCGCCGGCGGCGCTGGCCGACTGGGGCTGGCGGATCCCGTTCTTCGTCGGCTGCATGATCATCCCGTGCATCTTCGTGCTGCGCCGCTCGCTGCAGGAGACCGAGGCCTTCCAGGCCCGCAAGCACCATCCGACGACGCGCGAGGTGTTCCAGTCGATGGCGCGCAACTGGCGCGTGGTGCTGTGCGGGATGCTGCTGGTCGCGATGACCACCACCACCTTCTACCTGATCACGGTCTACACGCCGACCTTCGGGCGCACCGTGCTGCACCTGAGCGCGCGCGACAGCCTGATCGTGACCCTGCTGGTGGCGCTCACCAATTTCATCTGGCTGCCGATTGGCGGCGCGCTGTCGGACCGCATCGGGCGCAAGCCGCTGCTGCTGGCGGTCACGCTGCTGGCGATCTTCACGGCCTATCCGGCCATGCACTGGCTGGCGGCGGCGCCCAGCTTCGGCCGCATGCTCGACGTGCTGCTGTGGTTCTCGTTCCTGTTCGGCATGTACAACGGCGCGATGGTGGTGGCCCTGACCGAGGTGATGCCGGTCGAGGTCCGGGTGGTCGGCTTCTCGCTCGCCTACAGCCTGGCGACCGCCGTGTTCGGCGGCTTCACGCCGGCCATCTCGACCTGGCTGATCGAGACCACCGGCGACAAGGCGGCACCGGCCTGGTGGCTCAGCGTGGCGGCGGTCTGCGGCTTGACGGCCACCTTGATCCTCTATCGCAAGGGCCGCCGGCCATCGGTCGCCTGACACCGCGCCCACCTGGGCTGCGGCAGAATCCGGGGCGATGAGCACCCTCCTCTCCCCGGCCGTGGTTTCGGCCTTCACGCCCTCGGGCGCCCTTCGCGCCTCCATCAACCTCGGCAACCCGATCCTCGCGAACAAGGATCCCGCCAGCGGCGAGCCGGTCGGCGTCTCGGTCGACCTGGCGCGCGCCTTCGCCGAGCGGCTCGGTGTCGCGCTCGAGCTGGTGGTGTTCGAGAAGGCCGCCGCCTCGGTCGACGCGGTCCGCGGCGAGCAGACCGACATCGGCTTCTTCGCCATCGACCCGGCACGCGGCGAAGGACTGCGCTTCACCGCGCCCTATGTCTTGATCGAGGGCAGCTACCTGGTGCCGGCGCGTTCCGGGATACGGGCCAACGACCAGGTGGACCGCGACGGGCAGCGCATCGCCGTCGGCAACGGCAGCGCCTACGACCTGTTTCTCACACGCGAGATCCGGCAAGCGCAGATCGTGCGCGTGCAAGGCGCCCAGGGCGTCATGGAGAGCCTGCGTGCCGGCCAGGTCGAGGTGGCCGCGGGCATCCGCCAGGTGCTCGAAGCCGAGGCCGCAGGCGACGTTGCCCTGCGCCTGCTGCCGGGTCGTTTCATGGTGATCCAGCAGGCCATGGGAACGCCCGCCTCGCGCGGTTCCGAAGCCGCTRCCGCGCTGGCCGCTTTCGTCGAGGAGATGAAGGCCAGCGGCTTCGTGGCCGATGCGCTGGCCCGGCATCGGATCCAGGGCGCCAGCGTGGCGCCGGCCGGTCAGAACTGACAGGCGCTGCAGCCCCACATAGGCCAGCGGCTGCGGCGCGGGCCATCGCGCGGGGCGTGCCGGCAAGGCCTCTACCAGCCCCGACCCCATCGGTGCGTTGAGCGCAGCCTGCATACCGTGACTTTGCGCCAGCTGCAATGGCGGTTCCGGCAATCCAGGGCGACTGTGCGCGCCGCGCAACCCACTTGGAAACACATCGACGAGCGGGATTGCGTGATCCAGGCGCGTCAGTCTGACCATCACAAGGTCAACCGCTCCATCCCGATCGCGTAGGGCTGACGCTGCTCGCCCCTGCTGAAGAATGTATTCGGGTCGAACTGGTGGGCTTCGGCCTCTGAAGCACCTCCTTTTTGTCAGCTGCAAGATGTTCTTCTGACGAAGCCCTCGAGGAACCGAGGTCGCCTGGCGACGGAGCTTCAGCGGCGCGATGGTCACGGCCTGACGAGACCGCGCGATAGGGTCGTCGGCCTACCGGGCCGACCGCCCAACCGCATTGCGTATTTGAGCCCCTCGCGCAAGCGCAAGGCAAGGCGATTCATCGAAACGATCCAGAGCTGTCCATGACCCTGATTCGCAGCACGGGCAAGTGACGAGTTGATCGCGCGCGTGTCGCGAACAAATGCAAGCCACTTCGGCCATCGGGCTCCTCTTCTAAGCGCTTGAAAAGCAAATTCACCCCGAAATCGAGACGGAATCTTCTATTCATTCACACATAATTTTCCAGAAATCGACTCCGAAAATTGGCTTGTCGAGATCTGATTTTTCCGATCCAACAACATCATCACTAGGCCATTATTACTCAAACAAAGAGTAATTACTGCTATCGAATTAAGAACATTCGAGATCGAAATTTAGGTCACGAAGAATTGTAAGACTTAATCATTCAGGCAATTCTCCAATCAACTCGCAAGACGGCACGAACGACCATTCGACATCGCACTTGCTGCTTGCTACTTGCTACTGTTCAATTGTGCGCCACATCCGTGCAGCGCACATTTCCAATCTGCATGTTTTTCACAAGGAGATCATCATGAAAATCGTAACTCAAGACCCCAAGGGAGCAGCAATTTCATTTGGCGAAATATTGTTTCAGAGTTACCCGAAATTGAGTATTTCAGCACCCACCGATTACGCGTTTGGGGGGTGCGGTGGTTGCGGAGGTAGTGGAAGTGGGGCGGGAGGGTGCGGCGGCAGCGGTTCTGGAGGGAGCGGTGCCGGTGCCGCTTGAGCGACTTAGGAAAGGATATTAAAACAAGCGGCACCAAGGGGAGCCAACTCATGCCCCTTTGGCGCCGCGATGACGATTGTCAGCGCCACATTAACGCCACCAAAGAAAGGAAATGCAGTGGCTCGCACCTATTTTATTACAAGCTTCGATCTTACCGAAATGACAGGATTTACACTGCTAGTTTCGGATGGCTCCACAGTAAAAGTCACCCACCCAATTGTTATTTCCTTTCTCAAGGACATGAAAAAACTTAGAATGTCCTATGTTGAAGAAGAATTCTTAAATGAAAAAATAATCCTTCACGGCCTACCTCAAGAAGGACTGAAAGAATTTCTCATAAGAGATTCTCGAATTCTAACGGATGTTTCCAATATTTCAGGAAAGAATTCTCTTTTCAATAAAGTCAGAATATACACCGATCACCCACAAAGCTGCGAGGCTTGGCTCGCATACTTGCAACGCGACGGAATACTTGACGCATCCGTAATAGATTCTCAATCCCCACTCAATCTCTCGACATTCGATTCGAAGCACTGTCTCTTTGTTACATTCCAAAAAGATTACGAACCAAAATTAATAACCGATATTTATTGCGCCTTGAGGGACGACGGAAAAAATGGCGTACTCACGTCATACA
>NZ_JBFUCJ010000112.1:0-22670 GCF_056405295.1 Variovorax sp. P1_H2
CTGCAGAACTCCTACCGGTTGCGGCTGGACAAGCGCACCGGGGCGCTCGAGTGGCTCACCACCGACGGAGAAAAGGAGATGATCCTGACCTCGGAGCCCGAATCCGGCTTTTTCAAGCGCTTCTACAACTCCCTGATCGCCCCGATCGTGCCGGAGATGCTGCTGTAGGCTCGGGGGATGGTCCTTTTCCGCTCTTGCAATCCGCCGCCGCCGCCCCACATGCTGTGCATGAACGCTACCCACACCCCCGCGCACAAGGCCGACCTGGCCGTGACGCATGTCCTGGCCCAGCTCCTCGAGCGGCTGGAGCACAGCGCCGTGCCGGTAGGCCCCGAGCAATACCGGTCGGTGGTGATGCACCTGGTCGATCAGTTCCGAGATTCCGAGCCGGGCTTCGAGCTGGGCAAGCTTCTGGATGCCTATCCAGCCGCGTCGCAACTCTACGAAAACCTCAATTACCAGCACGCCGGCCTCTGCCGCTCGGCGCTCGACGCTTCGCTGGCGGCCGAGCTGGCCGCGAGGAAGGCGATCGAGCGTGCCATGCGTGCCACCGGCCCGGACGCCACCCATGAGTAAGAGCGAGGTCAAGACTGCGGTCGTGGCCGACGGGCTGCGCTACAAGGCCAAGGCGCCGGGTTCCCCGTTTCGTGCTTCGGCCTCGTTCAGCGGGGCGACCATGTCCTGCTTCATGTGCGGGAAGCATCGCGTGCGCTCGCAGATGCGCACCCGGCAGCTGCTGGGCAAGTCGCAGACGGTGTGCGCACCGTCCTGCAAGGCGCTCGACGAACTGATGGAAGCCTCCGGCGCGACCTGAGATTGCGCGCTTCTTCGGCTATCGCTGAAGAGCATTCAATTGATTGAATCTATTTAATACTTCGTGTTGCCTATCCATTAAGGGCAATTCGAACTACAGTTGGAAACAATTGGTGGAGGTGATTTCGCCAATACCTAAGTTCTAATTAAGTAGATTCAATGATCCCAATGAAGACCATTGCCTGTCATCGGTCGAATCCGGGTCGAATGCATGCGAAAGGACGGCCCTTGTGAGCCAACCGCGTCACGTCATCATGCAGGTCGTCAAGCGCTCGGGCGGCGCCACGCACCATGTGGAGTTCTGCATCGACGACAACTTCGCCGAGCGTTTGCGGCAATTGCGCTCGCTGGTTCCGCCGCTCAATGCGCTCAACAAGCAGCGCGATCTGGTGATCGACAAGGTGCGGGTCCGGCTGCCGACCGCCATCTGGCGCTGCGGCGGCGACATCGACAGTTCGGTCGAGGGCTCGTGCATCGTGATCGCCGCCGAAGGCTTCTTCAATTGCGGTGCCAAGGACCGCAAGACGAAGGAAAAGCTGGTCACCTACACCTTCTCGATCTCGCGGCTGATCGAGCTGCACATGGAGCGGCCGGCGGGCGAGACCTTCTACATCCGCGATGGCATCTTCACCAACGACGAGCCGGCCGAATCCGCAGCGGGCCGCTGGGTCGCCTCGCTGCACGAACTGGAAGAAATGCGCGTGCCCGAGGCACCGTCCGATTTCGACACTTTGCAGGGCGTGCCGCTGCGCAGCGAGCAAGGCGCGCTGCCGTCGCAGCGCATCAGCCTGAACTGAACGAAGGGCGCCGGACGGCGCTGCGCTCAGGCGCCGCTACTGCAGCTTCACTTCGACCCGGCGCGCCTCGGCCGGCGCCCCGTCGGCCTGGGTCTGGGTGGGCTTGGCGAGCTCGACCTTGTCTTCGGGAACGCCGGCGATCTTGAGCGCCGCGCCCACCGCGATCGCGCGCTGCTTGGCGAGCTCGGCGTTCTTCTCGGGGTCGCCGCTGGCGTCGTGATAGCCGCTCACCAGCACGCGGCCGCCGCTTTGCACGGATTTCACGATGTCGGCCAGCGCGGCGCTGGAACCGGCGGGGACTTCGGCGCTGTTGATGGCGAAGTAGAACTTGACCACACCACCCTCGGTCTTGATCGCCGTGCCGGTGTCGGCTGCGGCCACCGTTGCCGCGGCAGGTGCCGCAGCAGCGGGTGCCGTGGCCGGTGCGCCCGGCGCTGCCGGTGCGCTGACCGGCGGCGGGGCCACGGCCGGTGCCGTCATCGCGCCCGCGTCGCCGGCGTGGAACTTGACCACCAGCGGCACGATCAGCAGGGCCACGATGTTGATGATCTTGATCAGCGGATTCACCGCCGGGCCGGCCGTGTCCTTGTAGGGATCGCCCACCGTGTCGCCGGTGACGGCCGCCTTGTGCGCTTCGGAGCCCTTGCCGCCGTGGTGCCCGTCCTCGATGTACTTCTTGGCGTTGTCCCAGGCGCCGCCGCCGGTGCACATCGAGATGGCGACGAACAGTCCGGTCACGATGGTGCCCATCAGCAGGCCGCCCAGCGCCTTCGGTCCGAGTAGCAGGCCGACCACGATCGGCACCACCACCGGCAGCAGCGAGGGGATCATCATTTCCTTGATCGCCGCGCCGGTCAGCATGCTCACGGCGCGGCCGTACTCGGGCTTGCCGGTGCCTTCCATGATGCCCGGGATCTCGCGGAACTGCCTGCGCACTTCCTCCACCACCGAGCCGGCAGCGCGGCCGACGGCCTCCATGGCCATGGCGCCGAAGAGGTAGGGGATCAGGCCGCCGATGAAGAGGCCGACGATCACCATCGGGTCGCTCAGGTTGAAGCTGATGTTGAGCCCGTAGCTCTCGAGCTTGTGGGTGTAGTCGGCGAACAGCACCAAGGCGGCGAGGCCGGCCGACCCGATCGCGTAGCCCTTGGTCACGGCCTTGGTGGTGTTGCCCACCGCGTCCAGCGGGTCGGTGACTTCGCGCACGCTGGCCGGCAGTTCGGACATCTCGGCGATGCCGCCGGCGTTGTCGGTGATCGGGCCGTAGGCGTCGAGCGCGACCACGATGCCGGCCATGCTCAGCATGGACGTTGCCGCCACGGCAATGCCGTAGAGGCCCGCCAGCGTATAGGAGGCCAGGATCGCGATGCAGACGCAGATCACCGGCCAGGCGGTGGAACGCATCGAAACGCCCAGGCCGGCGATGATGTTGGTTCCATGGCCCGTGGTCGAGGCCTGCGCGATGTGCTGCACCGGCTTGTACTGGGTGCCGGTGTAGAACTCGGTGATCCAGACCAGCGCCGCGGTGAGCGCCAGGCCGACGAAGCAGGCGCCGAACAGCTTGATCTGGCTGCCGCTGGCGGCGATCGCGTTGTCGGGAATCAGCCAGCTGGTCACGAACCAGAAGGCGATCAGCGACAGCAGGCCCGCCACCGCCAGCCCCTTGTAGAGCGCCGGCATCACGTTGACCATGCCCGGTGAAGCCTTGACGAAGAAGCAGCCGATGATCGACGCGATGATCGACACGGCGCCCAGCGCCAGCGGATACAGCACTGCGTTGACCGGTGCCGCCGCCACCATCAGCGCGCCCAGCACCATGGTGGCGATCAACGTCACGGCGTAGGTCTCGAACAGGTCGGCCGCCATGCCGGCGCAGTCGCCGACGTTGTCGCCCACGTTGTCGGCGATCACCGCCGGGTTGCGCGGATCGTCCTCGGGGATGCCGGCCTCGACTTTGCCCACCAGGTCGGCGCCGACATCTGCGCCCTTGGTGAAGATGCCGCCGCCGAGCCGCGCGAAGATCGAGATCAACGATGAGCCGAAGGCGAAGCCGATCAGTGGATTCAGCAAGCTCGCGAGGCTCTTGTCCGGCGTCAGCTGGCCGTTGCCGGCGAGGAACCAGTAGAAGACCGAGACTCCGAGCAGGCCGAGGCCGACCACCAGCATGCCGGTGATGGCGCCGCCGCGGAAGGCGACGTCGAGTGCCGGGCCGATGCCCTGGGTCGCGGCCTGCGCGGTGCGCACGTTGGCGCGTACCGAGACGTTCATGCCGATGAAGCCGCAGGCGCCCGACAACACCGCGCCGATCACGAAGCCGATGGCCGTGGTGGCGTCGAGGAAGACTGCGATCAGGATCGCCAGCACCAGGCCGACCACCGCGATGGTGCGGTATTGCTTGGCGAGGTAGGCCGCCGCGCCGGTCTGGATCGCGGCCGCGATCTCCTGCATTCGGGCGTTGCCCGGGTCCTTCGAAAGTATCCAGCTGCGCGCCCAGAAGCCATACGCCACGGCCACCAGGCCGCAGACGATGGCGAGGACGATAGGGGTGTTGCCAGTCATGCCTTGCTTCTCCAGTCGTTCGTTGTAACTAGTGGAGACGAAAGCCAGACCCTGTGCGCAACGCGTACGGGACAGAGCTTCCGCCGCGTTGCTTCCTCGAAGCCCCGATGCCGCGAAGGGCAGGGACCGATTGGCCAACGGCGGCAATTTACAGGCAAAAACGCGTTTGTGCGCGACTGTGCTGTGACATGGAAAGTAAACTTCGGGTTTGTCCGCATCCCGATAACACTTTCAACTACTTCAAAGACAGACCATGTCCCTCGGCCAAGTTTCCCCTGGTAAAGACGCCCCCGAAGCCTTCAATGTCGTCATCGAGATCCCGATGAACGCCGACCCGATCAAGTACGAGGTCGACAAGGAATCGGGCGCGATCTTCGTCGACCGCTTCATGACCACCGCGATGCACTACCCGACCAACTACGGCTACGTGCCGCAGACGCTGTCGGGCGACGGCGACCCGGTCGACGTGCTGGTGATCACGCCCTGGGCACTGGTGCCGGGCGTGGTGGTGCCTTGCCGGCCGATCGGCATCCTGATGATGGAAGACGAGGCTGGCATCGACGGCAAGGTGCTGGCCGTGCCGACGACCAAGGTGCTGCCGATCTACAGCCACTGGAAGACGGTGGAAGACGTGAACCAGATGCGCCTGAAGGCCATCACGCATTTCTTCGAGCACTACAAGGACCTGGAAGCCGGCAAGTGGGTCAAGGTGCTGGGCTGGGAAGGCATCGATGCCGCCAAGAAGGAAATCATGGACGGCATCGCGAACTTCAAGAAGTAGTCGCTGCCGCAATGAACGACGCCTCGCGGTGATTGCCGCGAGGCGTTTTTCATTGGGGTTCGGCGTGGCGGAACGGACTGCGTTCGCCCAGGTGGTCGAGGTAGTTCTCGATGCCGGCGCCCTCGCGCTCGAGGAAGCGTTCCACCGCGTCGGCGAAGGCGGGATGCGCCAGCCAGTGCGCGCTGGTGGTGCGCACCGGCATCAGCGCGCGGGCCATCTTGTGCTCGCCCTGCGCGCCGCCTTCGAAGCGCCCGACACCATGTTCGATGCACCACTGCAGCGGCTGGTAGTAGCAGGCCTCGAAATGGAGGCAGTCGACGCGCTCGAGCGCACCCCAATAGCGGCCGTAGGCAATCAGCGGCGCCGGCGAGTCGTCGGCGCCGCCGAGGCCGGCGGACAGCGCGATGAGGCTGCATGCGATCGGCTTGCCTTCGCGCTCGGCCACAAACAGCAGCCAGGCTTCGGGCATGCCGGCCGCCATGCGATGGAAGAAGTCGCGGTTCAGGTAGGGCGGATTGCCATGTTCGCGGTAGGTGCGGGCGTAGCAGCGATAGAAGAAATCCCAATCGGCCTCGCGGATGTCGGCGCCGCGCGACCAGCGGAACGTGACGCCCGCGTCATGCACCTTGCGGCGTTCCTGGCGGATCTTCTTGCGCTTGTCGTGCGCGAGGCTGGCGAGGAAGGCGTCGAAGTTCGGCCATCCGGTTCCGCCGCCGGGCCGCCCCGAGGCGGAACGCGCCCCCTCGGGGGGCAGCGAGGACACGCCAGTGCCGAGCGTGGGGGCCATGGTTCCGCCGCCGGGCCGCCCCRAGGCGGAACGCGCCCCCTCGGGGGGCRGCGAGGACACGCCAGTGCCGAGCGTGGGGGCCACATTGTCCCAGTGGAATTGCACGGTGTGGCGCAGCATCAGGCCGGCTTCGGAACAAGCCGCGATGTCCTCGTCGGCGCCGAACAGCAGGTGCAGCGAGGACAGTTCCTCTTCCTTGCACCAGGCGACCACGGCCTGCACCAGCAGGGTGCGGCTTTCGGCGTCGCGCGCCAGCAGGCGGGCCCCCGGCACAGGCGTGAAGGGCACCGCGCAAACCGCCTTCGGGTAGTAGGCCAGCCCATGCTGTTCGTAGGCGTTGGCCCAGGCCCAGTCGAAGACGTACTCGCCGTAGGAATGGTCCTTGATGTAAAGCGGGCAGGCCCCCATCAGCCGCTTCCCGTGCCACAGCGTGATGAACTGCGGCGTCCAGCCGCTGGCCGGCGAGGCGCTGCCGCTGGCGTCGAGCGCGGCCAGGTAGGCGTGGCGCATGAAGGGGGAGGGCGCGGGCTGGAGGGCCAGCAGCTCGTCCCAGGCGGCGGCGTCGATCTCGGACGGCGAACGGTGGATGCGGACGATCGGGGTGGTCAAGGGCGTGGGGGTCAGCGCTTGCCGGGTCCGAAGGACTCGGCGATGGTGATGCCGCCGAGTACCAGGGCCAACGCGAGTGCATGGTAGGCGGACAGCGGCTCGCCGAGGATCACGACAGCCAGCAGCGGCCCGAAGATCGGCACCAGGTTGAGGAACAGGCCGGCTCTCGCCGGGCCGATCGCGCCCACCGCCCGGATGAAGAAGATCTGCGAGACGAAGCTCGGCAGCAGGCCGATGAAGACGATCAGCGCGATGCCGGTGGCTGTCGGCATGAAGAACTGACCCATCGAAACTTCTGCCGCCAGCAGCGGCAGCGAGGTCAGGGCCGCGACCCCCGCGGTGGCGGCGAAGAAGACGATCGCCGGCACTTGCGGCCGGTTGCGCAGGCCAAGCGCATAGCCCGCATACAGCAGGCAGGCCACCACCATCCAGACGTCGCCGACATTGAAGGCGAGGTCGGCCAGCAGCGCGAACTGCCCGCGCGATGCGACGACCACGATACCGGCCAGCGTCAGCAACACGCCCGCGAGCTGCAGCGCACCGATCCGGCTGCGAAAGAAGATGAAGCTGCCGACCAGCACCAGCACCGGAATGGTGCCCTGGATGATCGCGATGTTGATCGCCGTGGTGTGGTGCGCCGCTGCGTAGAAGAGGGCGTTGAAACCGGTGAAGCCGAGCATGCCCATCAGTGTGATGAACAGCCAGGACGGCCGCAGGGCGCGCCAATGGGCCGCGATCTCGTGACGCGAGCTCAGGGCCAGCGCGGCGCAGCAGACGATCCAGCGCGAGCAGGTCAGCATCATCGGCGATACCTCGCCCACCGCCAGGCGGGCCGCCACGGCATTGGCGCCCCAGGTCAGGGTCGCCAGCACGAGCAGCAGGTAGGCCTGGCCCTGGGGCCGTGGCAGAACGTCGGTGAAGCTGTCGGAGGAGGAAGCTGTGCGCATCGCCCACCGAGGGTACCAGCCCGCGTCGCCGCGCGTGGCATGCGTCCTGCAAGACATGCCTGGCGAAGGCCGATGACATAATCGTCCAGCCCTTTCCTGAACCTGACATGACCCTGAAACTCGCCATCGCGCAGCTCAATTTCGTGGTGGGCGATCTCGCCGGCAACGCCCGCAAGATCGTCGATGCGGCGCGCGACGCCTACGGCCAGGGCGCGCGCCTGTTGCTCACCCCCGAGCTGTCGATCTGCGGCTATGCGGCCGAGGACCTGTTCCTGCGTCCGGCCTTCGTTACCGCCTGCGACGACGCGGTGCGCGCCGTGGCGGCCGAGCTGGCCGACCTCGACGGCATGGTGGTGGTGGTGGGGCATCCGACCGGCCGCAGCATTCGCAGCCGTTCGGTCGCGGTGCAGTTGCGCCACAACGCCGCCAGCGTGCTCAGCGAGGGCCGCATCCTCGATACCTACGCCAAGCGCGAACTGCCGAACTACCAGGTTTTCGACGAGCGCCGCTATTTCACGCCGGGCGAGGGCGTCTGCGTGTTCGAGGCCGGCGGCGTCTCGGTCGGCCTGCTCATCTGCGAGGACGCGTGGTTCGACACACCGGCCCAGCTTGCCAAGGACGCGGGCGCCGAGATCCTGGCGGTCATCAATGCCTCGCCCTTCCATGTCGGCAAGGAAGGCGAGCGCAGCGTGCGCATGGCGGAGCGCGCCAGGGCGGTCGAACTGCCGCTGGTCTACGCGCACCTGGTCGGCGGCCAGGACGAGGTGGTGTTCGATGGCGCCTCCTTCGCTCTCGAGGCCGACGGCACAGCCGCGCTGCAGGCGGAGAGCTTCAAGGAGCGGCTGGTGTTCGCGCAGCTCGAACGCCGGGCTTCCGGTGTTGGATTCGTGAACGGCGCCGCCGCAGTGGCGCCGCCGCGCGAGGCCGAGGCCCAGCTCTGGGACGCGCTGGTGGTGGGCGTGCGCGACTACATCGGCAAGAACGGCTTTCCGGGCGCGATCCTCGGCTTGTCCGGTGGCATCGATTCGGCCCTGGTGCTCGCGATCGCGGTCGACGCGCTCGGCAAGGACCGGGTCCGCGCGGTCATGATGCCCTCGCCCTACACAGCGGACATCAGCTGGATCGATGCCCGCGAGATGGCCGGGCGGCTCGGCGTGCGCTACGACGAGATCTCGATCCGCCACACCTTCGAATCCTTCCGGGGCGCGCTGGCCGAGGAGTTCAAGGGCCTGGCCGAGGACACCACCGAGGAGAACCTGCAGGCCCGCATCCGCGGCACGCTGCTGATGGCGCTGTCGAACAAGTTCGGATCGATCGTGCTGACCACCGGCAACAAGAGCGAGATGGCGACCGGCTACTGCACGCTGTACGGCGACATGGCGGGCGGCTTCGCGGTCATCAAGGACCTGCTGAAGACCACCGTGTTCGCACTGGCACGCTGGCGCAACGCCCACGATCCCTACGGTACCGGCGCCGAGCCGATCCCGGAGCGGATCATCACGCGACCGCCCAGCGCCGAGCTGCGGCCCGACCAGACCGACCAGGACAGCCTGCCGCCCTACGACATCCTCGACGGCATCCTGGCCCGCTACATGGAAGACGACGAAGGCATCGACGAGATCATCGCGGCGGGCTACGAGCGCGCCGTGGTCGAGCGGGTGGCCCGCCTCATCAAGATCAACGAGTACAAAAGACGCCAGGCGCCGGTGGGTATCCGGGTGACCCATCGCAGTTTCGGCAAGGATTGGCGCTACCCTATCACCAGCAAATTCAACGAAACCGCCGGAAGAAAGTCCTTATGAAGCAAATCACCGCCATCCTCAAACCGTTCAAGCTCGATGACGTGCGCGAGGCACTGGCCGAGGTCGGCGTCACCGGGCTCACCGTCACCGAGGTCAAGGGCTTCGGCCGCCAGAAGGGCCACACCGAGCTCTACCGCGGGGCCGAGTACGTGGTCGACTTCCTGCCGAAGATGCGCGTCGAGGTGGTGGTCAACGAGGCCGACGTCGAGCGCTGTGTCGATGCCATCGTGAGCGCGGCGCGCACCGGCAAGATTGGCGACGGCAAGATCTTCGTCACGAATGTCGAGCGCGTGGTCCGCATCCGTACCGGCGAAGAGGACGAGGCGGCTGTATAGGGCTCGCCCCCAGGTTGCCCGGCACTTCGTGTCCGGGCGCCCACCCCCCTTCCGGGGGCGACACCAGCGGCCCGGCGGAGCCGGTTCCGCGGTGTCTCACCAACGAGGGCCTGGCTGCGCCGGCCCTGCGTTCGTTGTTCGTTTACAGGACTTCTGCCAGCTTGTCGCCGCCGGGGTGACGCCTGGCCTCTTCGGCCAGGGCTTCGAGGAGCGCGGGGGCATCGGTGCCGGTGCGCACCAGGTCCATCTGCCAGTCGTTCATGAAGCCTTCGCGCACGCTGTGGGCCAGGAAAGCCAGCATGCCGTCGTAGTAGCCGCCGGCGTTCAGGATGCCGACCGGCTTGTCGTGGTAGCCGAGCTGGCGCCAGGTCCAGATCTCGAACAGTTCCTCGAAGGTGCCGATGCCGCCCGGGAGCGCCAGGAAGGCGTCGGCGCGCTCGCCCATCATGGCCTTGCGCTCGTGCATGGTGTCGACCACGTGCAGCTCGTCGCTCTGGCGATTTGCGAGTTCCTTGTCGACCAGGGCCTTCGGGATGATGCCGACCACGCGGCCGCCGGCGGCCCGCGTGGCCTCGGCCACGGTGCCCATCAGGCCGGAGCGGCCACCGCCATAGACCAGTTGGCCGCCGCGCTCGCCGATCCAGCGGCCAACCGCTTGCGCCACGGTCGTGAATTCGGGTCGCTCGCCGGGGCGCGAGCCGCAATAAACGCAAATCGAGAAATTGGAAGTCATGCCCCGATCATGCCGCGCCTAGATGACGCGTTGCCGCAAGGCAGCTATCCAGACGCCACCGCAGAGCAGGATGGACAGCAGCACCGCGGCGCTGCCGAGGTCCTTGGCGGTCTTCGACAGCGGATGCCATTCCGGGCCGATGCGGTCGATGGCATTCTCGATGGCGCTGTTCAGCAGCTCGACGATCAGCACCAGCATCACCGTGGAGATCAGCAGCGCCACTTCGACCCAGCCGCGGCCGACCCAGAAGGCGGCCGGGAACATCACGACGGCGCAGATCACCTCTTCGCGGAAAGCGGCCTCGCGCCAGCCGGCGCGAAAGCCGTTCAATGAGATCAGGGCGGCATGCCAGACGCGGGTGAGGCCACGCCGCAAGGCCTGCGGGTTGGCCGGATCGGACCCGTTCATCGCCGGCTCATGGCTTTCGATGTGATCAGCCGGGTTCCGGCCCAGGCGTCATGCCAGAACTGGCGCTCCGGGTGGAAGCGGGCGAGCAGGGCCCAGACCGCGACCCAGCCGAGGACCAGCACTGCGGCTTCGCCGCCACCGAGCTTGAACGGCGCGATCAGGGCCAGCGGCGGCAGAAACCAGACCCAGCTCAGCAGATAGCGCGCCAGCGCGCGGCCCTGGCTCAGCGGCCGGCCTTGGCGGTCGACCACGCGGATGCCCCAGGTCTTCATCGCCAACGTGTGGCCTTTGGTCCAGAAGAAGACGAAATAGACGCCGAAGACGACAAAGAGGAAGGCTTGCAGCAAATGCCGGCGCGAGTCCATGGCGTCGCGCATCTGGCCCAGGGTGCTGAAAAGCCAGCCGGCGACGAACACCACCGCGAACAGCAGCATGCCTTCGTAGAGCCAGCAGGCCATGCGTCGCCAGAGGCCGGGCGTGGCGAGGGGCGAGGCGATGGGTTCGGCGGCCACGACCGGCTGTGGTCCGGCCTGGCCGGAGGAACGGGCTGCCATGCGTCGATCAGGGGGCCGCGGAGGGCTGCTCGCTCAGGCGAACCGGGGGCGTTGAAACCAGAGGCAGTTCGGCGGCCGGTGCGTTCGTGGCGGGTGACGGCACTTGCGCCTCTGGGGACACGGGGGGCGGCAAGGGCGAGGGCGGCGCTGCCGGTGGGCGTGCGGCAGCCAGCGGAGCCGCCGGCGGCGGCGCGAGCTGGATGCGCGGCGTGTGTTGCGGATCGGACCCGACGGCGGGCGACGGCACCAGCTTCTGGGCCGGCACGGGCCGGATGGTGGCGGCTGCACCGGGCGACACGGTCGACGGGGCACGGGCCGCCAACCGGCTCTTTTCCTCGTCGCTGAGGGCCTGGTAGGCCTCCCATTTGGCCTTGCGCTCGTCGGCGGGCAGTCGCTTCGCATCGGCGAAATTGAGGCGAGCCTGGGCCCGTTCCCGATTGCTCAGCTTGGTCCACTCCTCCATGCGACTGTGCAGGATCTCCTGGTCTGCGGCTGACATCTCCGCGTAATCGCGCACGATCACCAGCCATTTGCGCTTATGAGGTTCGGTCAGCTCGTCCCAGGTGGACGCCAGCGGTGCCAGCGCGCGCTGCTGGCGGGTGCTCAGCTCGCGCCATGCCGGCTTGGCGACCTTCGTCGTGGCCGGGCTCGGCGTCTTGGCGGGTGTCTGCGTCTCGGCGGATGCCGCGGCCGGGCTCCCGAGTCCTGCCAGCGTCAGCATGGCGGCGAGCCAGACGCCGGCCGCGGCCGCGCCGGCGCGTGCCGTACGCAGCGCCTGGGTGCAGGAGGAGGGAGAACGCAGCATTCGTGGCGGGGACTCAGGGCTCGGTTGCGTCGCTGGTCTTCAGGAATTGCGCGAAGCCAGGGTCGGTGTACGCGGCGGGCGGCAGGTCGTCGGTCAGCAGGGCCGAATCGACTTCCGCCAGTTCGTTGGTGCGGCGGTCCTCCTGGATCACGCTGATCGCCATCAGTCCCGCCACCAGCGCCACCAGCGGCAGCACCGAACCGATGCCGGTCCACCAGCCGCCGCCGAGCGCCGCTGCGCGGCCGCTGGACACCACCACCGGCGCCGGCCGGAGCTGCGGCACCGTCTTGCGGCGGGCCACCGCCTGCACCCGGGCCGCGCGCAGGCGCTCGCCGATCTCGTGCGGGAGTTCGACGTTGCCGGCAGACAGGCGCGCTGCGACCCGGCGACCGAATTGCTCTTCGAAGGCAACGGGTGTGCCTGGCGGGGCGGAGAATGTTGGTTTCATAGCGAAATTCCCTTGGCTTTGAGTGCCTTGCTCAAGGCATGAACGGCCCGCGAGCAATGGGTCTTGACGCTCCCTTCGGAGCACCCCATCGCGGCAGCCGTCTCGGCGACGTCCATTTCCTCCCAGTAACGCATCAGAAAGGCCTCGCGTTGACGCCCGGGCAGTGCGGCGATCTGTTCCTCGATCTCGCGGAAGACCTGGGCCCTCCGGGTACTGTCTTCGGCGCTCTCGCTCTCGCGTGTATCGGTCGGCGACTGGACATGCTCCAGCAGGTCGAAATCGCCGTCGTCGTCGATCGACTCGAAGTCGCTGAGGTTGGAGAACAGCGCCCGCCTCGTCTTCTGCCGTCGGAACCAGTCGAGCGTGCAGTTCGAAAGGATGCGCTGGAACAGCATCGGCAACTCATTGGCCGGCTTGTCACCGTAGTGTTCGGCCAGCTTCATCATGCTGTCCTGCACGATGTCGAGGGCCGCCTCCTCGTCCCGCACGTGGTAGACGGAACGCTTGAATGCCCGTCGTTCGACGCTCTTCAGGAAGTCGGAAAGTTCTTTTTCAGTGGCCAAGCGAATCCGGCGCCAAAAAAGTGCGCCGCGTGGGAAGTGTCTCTGGAAAGTTTGTCTTTTTGTCGTCGCGAATTATGCCTCTGCGGTCGATGGGCCGTTTCCGGGGGCCATGGCGCCGTCTGCGCGTGTCATAATCCGCCTTGCAAGTCAAAAGGCAAACGGGTCAAGGTCCGGCGGTATACAGATACGCCCATGGCTTTGGCCTCAAGTCCTGACGCGGCTTCACAAGAGCTGGCGAAGGGGCACCCAAGGTTTTTCGTTCCCGAAAAAACGCAAAGGTTCATCATGGAAATCTCGAAGGCGGAACTCGCTTCCGCAGCAGCCGCATCCGCAGGGATCGGCAATCAACCCCAAGAACTCATGGGCGCCGAAGTGCTGGTCAAGGCACTGCAGGCCGAAGGCGTCAAGTACGTCTGGGGCTACCCGGGTGGCGCGGTTCTCTATATCTACGACGCGTTCTACAAGCAGGACACCATTCAGCACGTGCTGGTGCGCCACGAACAGGCCGCTGTGCACGCGGCCGACGGCTACGCCCGGGCCACCGGCGATGTCGGCGTCGCGCTGGTCACCTCCGGGCCTGGCCTGACGAATGCCGTCACCGGTATCGCGACCGCCTACATGGATTCGATCCCGATGGTGATCATCTCGGGGCAGGTTCCGACCGCGGCGATCGGGCTCGATGCCTTCCAGGAATGCGACACCGTCGGCATCACGCGGCCGATCGTCAAGCACAACTTCCTCGTCAAGGATCCCAAGGACCTGGCGATGACGATGAAGAAGGCCTTCCACATCGCACGCACCGGCCGTCCGGGCCCGGTGGTGGTCGACGTGCCGAAGGACGTGTCCTTCAAGAAGGTTCCCTACGCAGGCTATCCCGACAAGGTCGAGATGCGTTCGTACAACCCGGTGCGCAAGGGCCACGGCGGACAGATCCGCAAGGCGCTGCAGCTGCTGCTGACGGCGAAGCGGCCGTACATCTACACCGGCGGCGGCGTRCTGCTGAGCAACGCCACCAACGAGCTGCGCACCTTGGTCGACATGCTGGGCTACCCGGTCACCAACACGCTGATGGGCCTGGGCGCCTATCCGGCCAGCGACCGCAAGTTCCTCGGCATGCTCGGCATGCACGGCACCATCGAAGCCAACAACGCGATGCAGAACTGCGACGTGCTGCTGGCCGTGGGTGCGCGCTTCGACGACCGCGTGATCGGCAACCCGAAGCACTTCGCGCAGAACGAACGCAAGATCATCCACATCGACATCGACCCGTCGAGCATCTCGAAGCGCGTCAAGGTCGACATCCCGATCGTCGGCGACGTCAAGGACGTGCTGACGGAGCTGATCTCGATGATCCGCGAGAGCACCATCCGGCCCGACGCCGGCGCGCTGGCCAGCTGGTGGCGCACCATCGAAGAGTGGCGCGGCAAGGACTGCCTCAAGTACGACCGCGGCAACAAGGACGTGATCAAGCCGCAGTACGTGGTCGAGACGCTCTGGAACATGACCAAGGACGCCGACACCTACATCACGTCCGACGTCGGCCAGCACCAGATGTGGGCCGCGCAGTACTACCGCTTCGACGAGCCGCGCCGCTGGATCAACTCGGGCGGCCTGGGCACCATGGGCGTGGGCATTCCGTACGCGATGGGCATCAAGCTCGCCAAGCCCGAGTCGGAAGTGTTCTGCATCACGGGCGAAGGCTCGGTGCAGATGTGCATCCAGGAGCTTTCGACCTGCCTGCAGTACAACACGCCGATCAAGATCTGCTCGCTGAACAACCGCTACCTCGGCATGGTGCGGCAGTGGCAGGAGATCGAGTATTCGGGCCGCTACAGCCACAGCTACATGGACGCACTGCCCAATTTCGTCAAGCTGGCCGAGGCCTACGGCCACGTCGGCCTGCTGATCGAACGGCCGCAGGACGTGGAGCCGGCATTGCGCGAGGCGCGCAAGCTCAAGGATCGCACCGTGTTCATGGACTTCCGCACCGACCCGACCGAGAACGTGTTCCCGATGGTCAAGGCGGGCATGGGCATCACCGAGATGCTGCTGGGTGCCGAGGATTTGTAACAGACGATAAGCCGGTCCGCTGCGCGGACTCGGCTCCTTCTATAACTTTTTTCCGGACGATTCAATCGCTTGTCGAGCCCGCGCATTACCGTGCACGGGGGAGGGCGGCGAAAAGAGGAGTCCTGCTGACATGAAACACATCATTGCCGTGCTGCTCGAGAACGAGCCCGGTGCACTTTCCCGCGTCGTCGGCCTGTTCTCGGCCCGCGGCTACAACATCGAATCGCTGACCGTCGCGCCCACCGAGGATGCGAGCCTGTCGCGCATGACCATCGTCACCGCGGGGTCGGACGACGTGATCGAGCAGATCACCAAGCACCTGAACCGGCTGATCGAGGTCGTCAAGGTCGTCGACCTGACCGAAGGTTCCTACACCGAGCGCGAGCTCATGATGGTGAAGGTGCGCGCGGTCGGCAAGGAGCGCGAAGAGATGATGCGCATGGCGGAGATCTTCCGCGGCCGCATCATCGACGTGACCGACAAGAGCTACACCATCGAGCTCACCGGCGACCACGGCAAGAACGACGCCTTCCTCGAAGCCATCGAGCGCGGCGCGATCCTCGAGACCGTCCGTACCGGCGCCAGCGGCATCGGCCGCGGCGAGCGCATCCTGCGCGTTTGACCCCTCTCATCCACACCCACCGAATCAACGAAGGAGCACTCTCATGAAGGTCTATTACGACAAGGACGCCGATCTGAGCCTGATCAAGGGCAAGACCGTGGCAATCATCGGCTACGGCAGCCAGGGCCACGCGCACGCGCAGAACCTCAACGACAGCGGCGTCAAGGTCGTCGTCGGCCTGCGCAAGGGCGGCGCTTCCTGGCCCAAGGTCGAGAAGGCCGGCCTCAAGGTCGCCGAAGTGGCCGACGCCGTGAAGTCCGCCGACGTGGTCATGATCCTGCTGCCCGACGAGCAGATCGCCAGCGTCTACAAGAACGACGTCGCGCCGAACATCAAGGAAGGCGCGTCGCTGGTCTTCGCGCACGGCTTCAACGTGCACTACGGTTTCGTGCAGCCGCGCGCCGACCTCGATGTCTGGATGGTGGCCCCGAAGGCGCCCGGCCACACGGTGCGCAGCACGTACGCCCAAGGCGGCGGCGTGCCGCACCTGATCGCCGTGCATGCCGACAAGAGCGGCAAGGCGCGCGACCTGGCGCTGTCCTACGCCACCGCCAACGGCGGCGGCAAGGCCGGCATCATCGAGACCAACTTCCGCGAAGAAACCGAGACCGACCTGTTCGGCGAACAGGCCGTGCTTTGCGGCGGTACCGTCGAGCTGATCAAGGCCGGTTTCGAGACGCTGGTGGAAGCCGGCTATGCGCCCGAAATGGCGTACTTCGAATGCCTGCACGAGCTCAAGCTGATCGTCGACCTGATCTATGAAGGCGGCATCGCCAACATGAACTACTCGATCTCGAACAACGCCGAGTACGGCGAGTACGTGACCGGCCCGCGCATCGTCACGGACGAGACCAAGAAGGTCATGAAGCAAGTACTGAAGGACATCCAGACCGGCGAATACGCCAAGAGCTTCGTGCTCGAGAACGCTGCCGGCGCGCCCACGCTGATCAGCCGCCGCCGCCTGAACGCCGAGCACCAGATCGAAGTGGTGGGCGAGAAGCTGCGCGCGATGATGCCGTGGATCAAGAAGAACAAGCTGGTCGACCAGAYCCGCAACTGATCCGGATCGTTCCGAAGCGACCAGGGCCACCACGCGGTGGCCCTTTTTCATGGAGCTGCGCATAGCGCCTGAACTACACTGCCACCGATGTCTTTTTTCGTCCGTCCTGCCCCGTACCCGAGTCCCTTCCGTGCTGGAGGCCGACCCCATGCATGACGACACGCTGCCCGACGATGCACCCATTCGCAAGCGCCGCAAGGGCATCTACATCCTGCCGAACCTGTTCACGCTGGCGGCGCTGTTCGGCGGCTTCTATTCGGTCGTGATGGCGATGAATGCGCGCTTCGACCTGGCAGCGCTCGGCGTCTTCGCCGCGATGATCCTCGACAGCCTCGACGGCCGCGTGGCCCGCATGACCAATACGCAGAGTGCCTTCGGCGAGCAGATGGATTCGCTGTCCGACATGGTGTCCTTCGGCGCCGCGCCGGCCTTGATCGCCTACGAATGGTCGCTCAAGGGCCTGGGGCGCTGGGGCTGGATCGCGGCCTTCGTCTACTGCGCCTGCGCGGCGCTGCGTCTGGCGCGCTTCAACGTCAACACCGGGGTGGTCGACAAGCGCTGGTTCCAGGGCCTGCCGTCGCCGGCCGCTGCGGCGCTGGTGGCCGGCTTCATCTGGCTGATGACCGAATGGGGCAAGCGCGGCGGCGAGGTGCTGTACCTCTCGTGGAACCAGATCACCTGGATCACCTTCGGCTTCACGCTGTATGCCGGGCTCTCGATGGTGACCAATGCGCCGTTCTACAGTTTCAAGGACGTCCAGATGAAGAAGAGCGTTCCCTTCGCGGTCATCGTGCTGATCGCGCTCGGCATCGCGGTGATCAACATCCATCCGCCGACCGTGCTGTTCGGTGTCTTCGTCGCCTACGGATTGAGCGGCTACGTGGTCTATGCCTGGCGCAAGGCCAAGGGCCAGCAGGTCAGCGTGATCAGCATCTCGACCGACGAGCCCGACGAACGCGGACTGCATAACTAGCTCGCCCCCAGGTTGGGCTCACTTCGTGTAGCCCGCCCACCCCCTACCGGGGGCAACACCAGCGGCCCGGCGAAGCCGGTTCCGCGGTGTTTCACCGACGGGCCTGGCTGCGCCGGCCGGGGGAAACCGGCGCTGTGTTTGTTTGTCGGCTGCGCGCAGTGAGCCAACCTGGGGTGTGCTATATTCCCCAACCTCATGAACAAGATTTCGCTGGCCCTACTACTGATCCCCTTCGGGCGGAGACGGTAGAGCGCGCGCGCAAATCCCTCACCACGGCCCGTTCGCACCAGCAACGGGCCGTTTTGTTTGGGGTTGCTGGTGGACTCCCAACCACAGCGAGAAATCCAAGATGTTGAAGCAACCCGACCGCAAGTACCGCGCCTTCGCCCCGATCGCCTTGAAGGACCGCACCTGGCCCGACGCCGTGCTGACCCGCGCGCCGATCTGGCTGTCGACCGACCTGCGCGATGGCAACCAGGCGCTGGTGGAGCCGATGGACATCGCTCGCAAGATGAAGATGTTCGAGACGCTGGTGGCGATCGGCTTCAAGGAGATCGAGGTGGGCTTCCCCTCGGCCTCCCAGGTGGAGTTCGACTTCGTGCGCAAGCTGATCGAGGAAGACCGCATTCCCGACGACGTGACGATCCAGGTGCTGACGCAAGCCCGCGACCACCTGATCGAGCGCACCTTCGAGGCCTTGCAAGGCGCGCCGCGCGCCATCGTCCATCTGTACAACGCCGTGGCGCCGATCATGCGGCGCGTTGTGCTCGGCATGGACGAGGACCAGATCGTCGAACTCGCGACCACGCATGCGCGCATGTTCAACGACTGTGCCGCGAAGCAGCCGGCCACCCAATGGACCTTCCAGTATTCGCCCGAGATGTTCTCGGGCACCGACCTCGCGTTCTCCAAGCGCGTGGTGGATTCGGTCACCGAAGTGTGGGCACCGACGCCCGAGCGCAAGTGCATCGTCAACCTGCCGTCGACGGTCGAGCATTCGACGCCGAACATCTTCGCCGACATGGTCGAGTGGATGCACCGCCACCTCGCGCGCCGCGATTCGATCGTGCTGTCGGTGCACCCGCACAACGACCGCGGCACCGGCACCGCGGCCGGCGAATTCGCCTTGATGGCCGGGGCCGACCGCATCGAGGGCTGTCTGTTCGGCAACGGCGAGCGCACCGGCAACCTCGACCTCGTGAACGTCGCGCTCAACCTGTACACGCAGGGGGTGTCGCCCGAGCTCGACTTCTCGAACATCGACGAGATCCGGGCCACGGTCGAGCACTGCAACCAGCTGCCGGTCCATCCGCGCCACCCTTATGTCGGCGACCTGGTCTACACCTCGTTCTCGGGCTCGCACCAGGATGCGATCAGGAAGGCCTTCAGCGCCCGCAAGGACGGCGACATCTGGGACATGCCCTACCTGCCGATCGATCCGAAGGATGTCGGCCGCAGCTACGAAGCSGTGATCCGCGTCAACAGCCAGTCGGGCAAGGGCGGCATCGCCTACCTGCTCGAAAGCGAATTCGGGCTCGAACTGCCGCGMCGGCTGCAGATGGAATTCAGCCAGGCCGTGCAGCGCGTGATGGACGTCGCGGGCAAGGAGCTCACCGCGGCCGATCTCTATGCGCTGTTCGAGCGCGAATACGGCGTCCGCGAGGACAACGGCCCGCATCACCAGGTGCTCGAGGAGCAGGGGGAGGGCGCGGCCGCCACGGTGCTGCTCACCGCAGACCTGCCGTGGCAGGGCGACATTCGCCGCATCGAAGGCCGCGGCAACGGGCCGATCGACGCCTTCATCCATGCCCTGGCCGGCGCCACCGGACATGCGATCCGCGTGATCGACTACCACCAGCATGCGATCGGCGCCGGCGCCGATGCGCAGGCGGTGGCCTACCTCGAGCTGCGCGTCGACGAAGCGATGACGCTGTTCGGGGTTGGCATCGACGCCAATATCATTTCCGCCTCGCTCAAGGCCATCGTTTCGGGGTTGACCCGGGCGCGGGCACGGGGCGCGCGCAGCGCACAATCCGTGGTTGCAGCCGCCTGAGGCGGCAGACGGGCGCGCCCCGTCGGGCGCATCCTCGACAAGGAGATCTCCGATGGCTGACAAACTGATCATTTTCGACACCACCCTGCGCGACGGCGAGCAGTCGCCCGGCGCCTCCATGACCAAGGACGAGAAGCTGCGCATCGCGCGCCAGCTCGAGCGGCTGCGGGTGGACGTCATCGAGGCCGGCTTCCCGGCCAGCTCGAACGGCGATTTCGATGCGGTCAGCGCGATCGCGCACGCGATCAAGGAGTCGACCGTGTGCGCCCTGTCGCGCGCCAACGACCGCGACATCTCGCGCGCGGCCGAGGCGCTCAAGGGGGCGGCCAACGCGCGCATCCACACCTTCATCGCGACCTCGCCGCTGCACATGGAGAAGAAGCTGCGCATGACGCCCGACGAGGTGTTCGAGCAGGCGCGGCTGGCGGTGCGCTTCGCGCGCAACCTGGTGGCCGACGTCGAGTTCAGCCCCGAGGACGGCTACCGCAGCGATCCCGACTACCTGTGCCGGGTGCTCGAGGCCGTGATTCACGAGGGCGCCACCACGATCAACGTGCCGGACACCGTGGGCTATGCGATTCCCGAGCTCTACGGCAACTTCATCAAGACCCTGCGCGAACGGATCCCGAACAGCGACAAGGCGATCTGGTCGGTGCATTGCCACAACGATCTGGGCATGGCGGTCGCCAATTCGCTGGCCGGCGTGAAGATCGGCGGCGCCCGGCAGGTCGAGTGCACCATCAACGGCCTGGGCGAGCGCGCCGGCAACTGCTCGCTGGAAGAGATCGTGATGGCGGTGAAGACCCGCAAGGACTATTTCGGCCTCGAGATGGGCATCGACACCCGCCATATCGTGGCCGCCAGCCGCATGGTGAGCCAGACCACCGGCTTCGTGGTGCAGCCCAACAAGGCCGTGGTCGGCGCCAATGCCTTCGCCCACGCGTCCGGCATCCACCAGGACGGCGTGCTCAAGGCGCGCGACACCTACGAGATCATGCGGGCCGAGGACGTGGGCTGGAGCGCCAACAAGATCGTGCTGGGCAAGCTCAGCGGCCGCAACGCCTTCAAGCAGCGCCTGCAGGACCTGGGCGTGACGATGGAGAGCGAGGCCGACATCAATGCCGCTTTCGCGCGCTTCAAGGAACTGGCCGACAGAAAAAGCGAAATATTTGATGAAGACATCCTCGCGCTGGTCAGCGAAGAAGAGCACTCGCACGTTGGTGAACGGTTCAGCTTTGTATCCTTGTCGCAACATAGTGAAACCGGGGAGCGGCCGCAGGCCCGCATCGTCTTTACCGTGCAGGGCAAGGAGGTCACGGGCGAATCCGACGGCAACGGGCCGGTGGATGCGTCCCTGAAGGCGATCGAGGCCCAGGTCAAGAGCGGGGCCGAGATGGTGCTCTACTCGGTCAATGCGATCAGCGGATCGACAGAGAGCCAAGGGGAAGTGACGGTGCGCTTGCAGAATGCCGGCCGCGTGGTGAACGGGGTCGGTGCCGATCCCGACATCGTGGTCGCATCGGCAAAAGCATACTTAAGTGCTCTCAATAAGTTGCAGAGCCAAGCTGAGAGAGTAGCTGCACAAGGTTAGGTTTTCCGTGCTCCTTGTATTCGATTTGAAGAAGAGGGTGCAAGTAACTGATATTGCGTGTCTTTTTCGATTTCGATACACTGCGGACACCTTTTTTCGCCGCTGGAGAGTTTTTAATGCCTGAAKCCCGTTCCTACCGAGTTTCCAGCCAGCGGTTCCTTCCCGCCCTTCGCCTCGCCGCCGTGGTTCTTTGCGCCACGGCGTTTTTGTTGCCCGGCGCGCATGCTGCCGCGGCTTCGAAGAAGGGGGCTGGCACCAAGAAGGATTCGGTGAGTTCGGACTCCAGCCCGAAGGCCTCCGCGGCGACGGCTTCGAAGCGCACGGCCTCCAAGCAGGTCGCAAAAGTTGACAAAGCCGACAAAGTTGTAAGCGGTGGACGCAATGTGGTGGCGTCGATTCGCCAGAAGAACGGCAAGACGGTGGTGGCCGTGCAGCGGCGCTCGGTCGTTCGTGTGGCGGATGCCGCACCCGCGCGGCAATCCTTCGGCCAGATGGCCGGGCTGCACAGCACCGAGGATGCGCTCGACCTGAAGTCCAGCGTGGCGCTCGTGATCGACCAGGACACCCAGGAAGTGCTGTTCAGCAAGAACGACCATGCGGTGCTGCCGATTGCGTCGCTGACCAAGCTCATGACCGGGCTGCTGATCAGCGAGGCCAAGCTGCCCTCCGACGAACTGATCACCATCACCCAGGATGACATTGATACCGAGAAATTCAGCCGCTCGCGGCTTTATGTCGGCGCGACACTGCCGCGGGGCGAACTGCTGCATCTGGCGCTGATGTCGAGCGAAAACCGTGCGGCCCATGCGCTCGGTCGCACCTACCCCGGGGGACTGGCCACTTTTGTCAGCGTGATGAATGCCAAGGCCAAGATGCTCGGCATGAAGGACACCCGCTACGTCGAGCCGACCGGCCTGTCGAGCCGCAACCAGTCGAGCGCCCAGGACCTGGCCCTGCTGGTCAATGCCGCCTACGCCGACGCCACCGTGCGCCAACTGTCGACTTCGCCCGAGTACCAGGTGGAAGTCGGAAACCGCACGCTGCAGTTCAACACCACGAACCGCCTCGTGAAGAGCCCGGATTGGGACATCGGGGTGCAGAAGACCGGTTACATCTCGGAGGCCGGCCAGTGCCTCGTCATGCAGGCCAAGATCGCCGGCCGCAAGCTGATCATGGTGTTCCTCGATTCCGCCGGCAAGTTCAGCCGCATCGGCGACGCCGAGCGCGTGCGCCGCTGGGTCGAGGCGACCCACATGGCCAATCCGGGTGGCGGCGTGCAGCAGGTGTACGCCCACGCAGCCAGCTGAGCTGGCCCCCACGCTGAGCTTGCCCCCACGCTCCCCCACTGCGTGTGGGTCGC
>NZ_JBFUCJ010000113.1:0-22103 GCF_056405295.1 Variovorax sp. P1_H2
GGCTGGCTTTTGGAAGGCCGACGAGGACCGACCGGTCGAATTTCAAAGCTTGAACGCATGGCTCTCCGACCTGGTCGCCTCCATGTAAAACGGATCCTTGAAATAGTGTGAACAGGCCCTAGAAGGCGACCTACCGAACCCTGAAAACCATGAACGCGCGCCGCGTACACGAGCTCATGAAGAACCAGCGAGCCGGATTCAGGCAATCAGCTTGACGACGCTGTGGTAGCTATTGGGCATCAGCCGCGACAGCCAGAAGAGTGGCATGGACTGGTTTCCGGTCAGCACGCGCTTCTTGCCCCGCCGTACGCCGTTCAGGATGTCGGCGGCGCAGACTTCGGGCGGCGTGATCATGATCTTCTCGGCCAGCGCGGAGAAGCCAGCCTCCTTTTCGCCGGCGAGCCTGCAACGCCGGGCGGCCCGTTCGATGTTGGTCTTGATGCCGCCCGGGTGCACGCTCACCGCGCGCACGCCGGTGCCTTCGAGTTCGCGCCAAAGGCATTCCGTCAGGCCGCGCACGCCGAACTTGGAGATGTTGTAGGCGCTCTGGGCGGGATAACCGATCAGGCCGAAGATGCTCGAGATGTTCACGATGCAGCCTTCGCGCTGCGCCAGCATCATTGGCAGGAAGGCCTTGCTGCCGTAGATCACGCCCCACAGGTTGATGCCGAGCTGCCAGTCCATCTCGTCCATATCGAGGTGCTCGAAGGTGCCGACCAGGCTGGTGCCCGCGTTATTGAAGACGAAGTGCGCGGCACCGAAGTCGCGCCGGACGTCCTCGGCGTGGGCGAAGACCGCCTCGCGCGAGGAGACGTCGAGACCGTAGCCGCGCGCCTCGGTGCCGGCCGGCAGCAGGCGCATGGTCTGGCTCAAGCCGGCCGCATCAATGTCGGAGAGTGCGAGGCGCGCACCGGCGGCGGCCAACTGGAGCGCAAGCGCGCGGCCGATGCCGGACCCGGCGCCGGTGACGACCGCGACTTTGCCTTTGAAGGAGGGATGCATGAGAGCTTTCCTTGTTTCGTGAAGACGGCTGCGCGTCAGACGGCCACGTGCTTCTGCAGGAACGCGAGCTGCTCCCGCACGTTCTTTTGGAGGTAGTCGCCGTAGTACGGCTGGAAGTGATCGGACGCGTGCAGCGTGAACTCCGCGTACTGCATGCGGCTCGCCGCCTGACGAGCGATGGCTGCCGAGACGATGGTGTCGTTCGAACCTGCTATCACGAGCGTCGGAACTCGGACCTTGCGGGCGATCCGGATCGGGTTGTAGTGGGGAATCTTCAGCAGCACGCGAGCCAGCACCTTGTTCTCCCACGGCACGTCGGCGATGGCTTTCAGCTTCTCCATTCCCTCCCAGGCTTCGGGGCCGGTCAGCGCGGCCAGGTCGCCGTGCCGGCCAACGACTGGTACGTAGTGCGGCCTGCCGAACAAGCTGCCGATGACGTCGCGCAGGCCCGCGAAGGTCAGCCGCAGGACGGCCGACGGGCTGAGCGAAGTGATCGCAGCCCAACCGCTCATCAGCGGATGGCCTGCGATGACTGCTGCAACGCGATGCCCGCGCGCGGCCATGCAGACCACGTGGCCGCCGGACAGCGAAGTGCCCCACAGCACCATGCGCTGGGCGTCGACGGCCTCGAGCGCCTTGACGTGGCGGATGGCGGCGTCCCAGTCCTTCAGGTGCCGGCCGGGATCCACCCAGTGGCGCGGCTGCCCCTCACTGTCGCCAAAATTGCGGTAGTCGAAGAGGAAGACGGCGTAGCCGGCCTCCACGAAACGTTCGGCGTGTGGCAGCAGCATCGCGCGGACGCCGGCAAAACCATGCGCCATCACGATGACGGGCGGACGCTCGCCCTGGCTGGGCATCAGCAGCGTGCCTGCGCAGCGCAGGCCCTGGCTCGCGAACGAAGACTCGATGGATTTCATGTGCGCCTGCTTCAAGCTGCTGCAGGGCGCAGCGTGCCGCTCGGCGATCCGCCGCGAAACTCGAGTGCCGAATCCTCCACAGGGTCCTTCATCAGCATCACGTGGTCTTTCTCCGGGTTGTGCAGCACCCGCCACGGCAGCGCGCGCCCCTGGCGCGGCACCATCGCCTCGCCGCGGCGCGCGTAGCCCGACTGGAGCGATGCCACGATGGTCTCGCCCAGCATCTCCCCCTCGGGTGCGCGCGCTGTCACGACGTCGGCCCCGTTGCGGTCCATGTGGTTGAGCAGGCGGCAGAAGTAGCTCGACGCCATGTCCACCTTGAGCGTCCAGGGTGCATTGATGTAGCCGAAGAGCCATGCCATGTTCGGCACGTCCTGCAGCATCACGCCCTTGTAGGTCATCAATTCATTGACGGCGCGCTTGCGGCCGTCCACGCGCAAATCCATGCCGCCGAAGGACTGCAACTGCAGACCGGTTGCGGTGATGATGATGTCGGCTTGCAGCTCCTTGCCGGACTGGAGCCGGATGCCGGTTTCGGTGAAGGTCTCGATGTGATCGGTGACGATAGAGGCCTTGCCCTCCCGGATCACCTTGAAGAGGTCGGCATCGGGAACTGCGCACAGCCGCTCGTCCCACGGCTTGTAGCGGGGCGAGAAGTGGGACATGTCGAAATCCTTGCCCACATGCTTCTTCACGCTGGACAAGAGCCACGCTCGCATCTGGTCGGGCCAGCGGCGCGACAGCTTGTAGATCGCCCGCTGCAGGAACAGGTTGCGCCGACGTGCCATGGCATAGACCCAGCGGTCCGGGAGGACGCGCTTCAATGCAGCCGAGATCGCGTCGTAGGCCGGCACGGAGAACACGTAGCTCGGCGAGCGCTGCAGCATCGTGATGTGCGCGGTCTCCCCGGCCATGGTCGGCACCAGCGTCACGGCGGTGGCGCCGCTGCCGATCACGATCACGCGCTTGCCGCGGTAGTCCAATCCCTCGGGCCACTTCTGGGGATGGATGCACTGCCCCTTGAATCGCTCGACGCCGGGAAAGGTGGGCAGGTAGCCCTCGTCGTGGTTGTAGTAGCCGGTGCAGCTGACGAGGTAGTTGCAGGTGAAGGTGCGTGGCGCGCCGCTCTCTTCATCGACCGCGCTGATCGTCCAGCGCTTGTGCTCGCTCGACCAGGATGCCTCCGTCGTCCTGATGCCGAATCGGATCTTCTTGTCGATGCCGTATTCGCGCGCCGTGTCGGTGACGTAGCGCCGGATCGATGGGCCGTCCGCGAGCACCTTCAGGTCATGCCACGGACGAAACCGGTAGCCGAAGGTGAACATGTCCGAGTCGGAGCGGATGCCCGGGTAGCGGAACAAGTCCCAGGTGCCGCCGATCGCCTTGCGGCGCTCCAGAATGCCCACTCGCTTGCTGGGGCACTCCATCTGAAGATGGCAGGCCATGCTGATGCCGGACAGGCCGGCCCCAATGACCAGCACATCGTAGTTTGTCTCCATGTCGAAACCTCTAGGGGGTTGATGCAGTGGTTGGAGTATCCCGGGCCGCACGCCATGTCGCTTGACATCTCAAGACTGTTGTTTGACATTTCGAGACATGACAGCCATGGTGCGAGCAAGCGGATTGCAGGGGTACACGGCCCTCATGCGGAGCTTGGGCGCCGACCCGGCCCCCTTGCTTCGGCGCCACCGGATTCCCTCGGGTTCGCTGACTGACGAAGATGCGCTGTTGTCGCTGCGATCTTGTGTCCATCTTCTGGAGGTCAGCGCCATCGAGACGGGCTGCGCGGATTTCGGACTGCGCCTGTCGCACGTTCAGGACATCGGCGTGCTCGGCCCCCTTGGCATCGTTCTACAGAACGCGCCCACCGTCAGGGAGGCCTGGGACTACGCGTCTCGCCACTTGTTCGTGCACAGCCCTGGCCTTGTGCTGGGCGTTCATGACGACAGCTCGATGATCGAAGGTGCTGCGGAGATGACGGCCGAGATCCATCTCGCACGGCTGCCGGCGCAGCGGCAGACGATCGATCTGTGCCTCGGCGACATGCATCACATCACACGTCTGCTCGCTGGCCAGCAGTACCTGCTACGCGCGGTCGCGCTGCCGCATACGCCCGTTGCGCCGCTTTCCGTCTACGAGCGGTTCTTTGGGGCGCCCATCTTCATCGAGCAGCCGCATGCCGCCCTGCACGTCAGCCGCGAAACGCTGCGCGCCGACCTGCGGGGAGCCAACCCTGCATTGCGGAAGATCACGGAAGACTATTTGGCGAGGCACTTTCGAGTCCCGGGCGAAAGCGTTTCGGCCCGTGTTCGCCTGGCATTGCGCCACACCCTCGGCACCCCGAAGGGCAGCAAGACCGATGTCGCGGCCCTGCTTGCCATCCATCCGCGCACGCTGCAGCGCCACCTTGCAGCCGAACGCACCACGTTCGAGGCAATCCGCGAAGAAATTCGCAAGGACGCCGCGTTGCACTATCTGCGCGAGACCAAGGTTCCGCTGGGCCAACTCGCGGACCTCCTCGGCTTCTCCGAACAATCGGCGATGACGCGATCTTGCCGCCGCTGGTTCGGCGTTCCGCCCTCAGCATTGCGCCGGGACGCGACAGGATCTGCTTCTGGCGGCTTGCCGATGTGATGCCGAGATGCTGGCGTCGTGCGCCGCGGCCGCGCCTTGGCGAGCCGACCGCCTGCTGAATGCGTTCGGCCCGCGGAAAGCCGCGAGACCCTTGGGCCTCCACGTTCCCTTCACCGTGGCCGAACACGGACCTCAGAGTCAACATGCGGCGGCGTCATGGGCATCGACCTCCGCGGGTGCTCGTGCACAGGGGACGCGGAGATTCGTTTCGTGTTGCGAGGCGGCTGAGCCAACGGTATGCCGTCAGGCGCGCAGGTCCAGCCCTTTCCACGTCTCAAACACCTCCACCTGCTTTTGCAGCCAATCCACAGGCACCGAATTCGTCCCCCAGTGGTGTAGCCGCCCGGCTGCCTCGCCAAGGTTCCACAGGTGCCGAAGCTGCACGAACAGCGGCAATGCCGCCAAGTCACTCTCGCTCACTTCTCCGCCGCCCGCGCGGTACCCGCGCAGGTAGTGCATCCAGCGCTCGCGCAGCACATCGTCGGGTTCCTTGAGGCTTTTGCGAAACAGGTACGACCAGGGCAGCACGCTCAGGTCGTAGGCCAGGAAGCCCGGGCCGGCATCGTCGAAGTCGAAGAACACGGTCTTCCGGGTGCCGGCCGCGTCTGTGTCCACATGGTTGTTGAAGCCGTGCGTGTCGCCGTGGCAGACGACGCGCGTCAGCCCGGCCTCGGCCGCGGCCAGCTCTTCAAGCAGGCGGTGTACTAAGAGGCGATACGTTTCCAGCAGCTCCGCGCCCAGCTCTGGGTACACCTGCAGGTAGCCCAAAGTCCTGCCGGCCAGGTGGTGGCCGTCCAGCGTGTAGCGACTTGGTGGGCCCGCGTAGTCGCGTGCCGCCTCGTGGATGTGGGCCAGGGTATGGCCAGTCAGTTCGAGTTCTTCCAGCGTATCGGGAACCACGCCTTCGGCATGCCGGAACAGCGCCAGGGCACGCGGCCCTTCGGGGAACTGCAGTTGGATGTGCGCGCGCCCGTCCGCCGCCGGCACCGGCGCGGCAACGCCCGCACCTTTGGCTTCCAAGTGCGCCAGCAGCGAGACTTCGAAATGGATGTTGAAGCCGCCGCGCGGCCGGATGGAGTACAGGCGCGCCACGTAGCGGATTCCGTCGGCCGAACGCAGCGCGTAGTTGTCGTTCAGGCCGCGGCGAATCAGGTGGCACTGCTGCACCGGAATTCCATGGTGCTGCGCCACCCAGTGTGCGATGGAGGAGGTGGCCGCGGTAGTGTGAGTGGGTACGAGAGCGGGGTCGTGTTGGTGGGTATCGGGCATGGCTCATTTTCCATGCGGCGTTGCGCCATGCCGATCAGACTTTCCATCAATGCTCTCGCAAGGCGACGCCGGACTGGCGTTCTCGACCAATGAATACCGCTGCCCGATTCAGCGCAGCCGTTTGTCGAATGCGAAGGTCATGAAGCGGTCGAACGCCGCGGGGCTCTTATCGACGCGAGCACGCAGGATCGCTCCCTCATAGGCGTCCAGGAGAAAGGCCGCGAGATCGGCTGCGCTCGTGTCACTCCGGACTTCACCGCGGTGCTGCGCTTCGGCGATTGCGGCCTCGATTTCGCCGGACCAGCGGGCAAAAATCGCAGACAAGCGCTCGCGGATTGCCGGGCTCGAATCGGCCAACTCCGCACTGAAGTTCCCCAGCAGGCAACCGTTCGCGAATCCGGCGTTCGAATACATCTTGTTCAGGCCGCAGAAGTGGCGCCGCAGGCGCTCCAGCGGCGGCAGGGATTCGTTCTTGAGGTCTTCGCGATGCCCGTCGCCCTCGGCATAGAGATCGACGATCTCTGCGCCGAGCGCCTCCTTGCTTTCGAAGTGGTTGTAGAACGATCCCTTTGGAACGCCGGCCTCTTCGGTGATGTCCTGAACGCTGCTCGCAGCGAAGCCTCCGCGCAGGAACACGCGGAGGCCCGCCGCGACGATCAAATGACGAACACTGGGTCTGCCCATAGACTCATTGTGCGTCCGGTCATCTTGAATCGAGGCGCATCAAGATCAACCCGCCACGAATTCGTCATTGAATTTCAGAGCGAACTCGCCATTGTCTGGCCCGACTGCCGTGCGCAGCGGCTTGGCGGCGTCGACGACGAGTTCGTTCTCGTCGGTGGCAATCAGCGCCATCGTCTCGGCGATGAACTGGGCAAGGGGCATGGCGCGAGGCTCGTTGTTGCTGTCGAGCAGGTCGGTTTGCACCCAGGGGGGGGCGATCTCGCGCACTTTGACGGACGTGCCCTGCAGGCGCCAGCGCAGCGACTGACTGTACGAGTGCATCGCAGCTTTTGTCGACGAGTAGACCGCCGAAACGGCCAGCGGAACAAAACCCAGAACGGACGACACATTGAAGATCGTCGCGTCAGGCTGCTTCTTGAGATGTTCGACCAAGGCGGATGTCACGCGAATCGGGCCCAGCAGGTTGGTGGAAACCGTTGACAGCATCAGCTCTTCATCAATGGCCATCGACGCATCGTCGATGTGCATGACGCCAGCGTTGTTGATGATGACGTTGAGCTCTGGGTACTCGCGCGTCACTTGAGCCGCCACGGCTGCGATGCTGGCGGGGTCGTTGACGTCCATTTCAACGGACGCCATCCCTGGATTGGCTGCCGTGGTGGCGTCCAAGTGGCTCTTGCGACGGCCAGAGATGATGACCTGGTTGCCTGCCTGATGCAGCGCCTCCGCCAAGCCGCGACCGATGCCCGAACCGCCGCCGGTGATGAAGATGGTGTTTCCTGTGAGTTTCATGATCGCTCCTTAGGGTCCACCCTAGTTGATCACAGTTTGCATACCACTAGTATATCAGGTGACCATCAGATGTATTAAGGAGACCCCATGAACACTGTTGCTAGCGAGATTCTCCGGACCACCTTACCCACCTCTGCAGCGGCCACCGCAGGGTGGCGTGCTGCCGTTGGTGGCCGTCTTGAGCGCCTTCCCATGACGAGCTATCAGCGTCGCCTGTTTGCCATCATCGCCACCGCTTGGTTCTTTGATTCGATGGACCTGGGCGTCATGACCTTCGTGCTCGGCTCGATCAAAGCGGAGTTTGGCCTGTCCGCCGTTCAGACGGGGCTGCTGGCAAGTTCGAGTTTCGTGGGGATGTTTCTGGGCGCGGCGACGGCAGGCATGTTTGCCGACAAGTTCGGTCGCAAGCCTGTCTTCCAGCTCAGCATGATCTTCTGGGGGGTCGGCAGCTTGATGTGCGGACTCTCGCAAACCGTCAATGAATTGATGGGCTATCGTGTCCTACTGGGCTTTGGTATGGGAATGGAGTTTCCCATCGGCCTTGCGATGGTTTCTGAAATCGTCCCCGCCAGGAGTCGCGGTCGCTATGTCGCCATCCTGGAGGGCTTCTGGCCATTGGGTTTTATCGCCGCAGGTATCACGGCCTATTGCCTGATGCCAATCATTGGCTGGCGCGGAATTTTTGTCGCCCTCGCAGTTCCTGCGGTCTTCGTGTTTGTCGTCCGCCGTAGCATTCCAGAGTCCCCTCGCTGGCTCGAGGACGCGGGGCGCCACGAGGAGGCCGATAAGGTGATGAGTGGCATCGAGCACAAGGTGCTTCGGGCCTCTGGGATGAAGTCGTTGCCTCCCGTGGGACCTGGCGCAGCGCCGGAGCCTTCGATCCGCCGCGGCGCAGCCTTCGGGGAACTTTGGAAAGGTGTGTACGCGAAGCGCACGGCAATGCTCTGGGCGCTGTGGCTGTTCGCGCTGCTTGGCTACTACGGCCTGACAACTTGGTTGGGAGCGTTGCTTCAGCAAGCAGGGTATGAGGTCACCAAGTCGGTCCTCTATACGGTCTACATCTCGCTTGCGGGTATCCCCGGCTTCATTTTCTCCGCCTGGCTGCTGGAAAAATGGGGCCGCAAGCCCACCTGCATCCTGATGCTGGTCGGCAGCGCGGCAGCGGCATACTTGTACGGACAATCCGCCGCGAATCATGCACCTCTAGCACAGTTGATTACTGCTGGACTTTGCATGCAATTCTTCATGTTCGGCATGTGGTCCGTGCTCTACGCATATACCCCGGAGCTTTATCCAACACGTTCGCGCGCGACGGGGGCAGGGTTTGCGTCCTCCGTGGGCCGGATCGGTTCGCTTGTGGGGCCTTACATCGTCGGTGTGGTTCTGCCGATCACGGGACAGGCCGGCATTTTCACCCTCGGTGCGGCCTGCTTCGTGGCGGCGGCGTTGGTGGTGCTGCTGTTCGGCATCGAGACCAAGGGTCAGTCGCTGGAACAGCTGTCTCATTGAGGCGAGACAGTGGACGTCCTTAGTGATCAGACATGACCGTGGCGCGCGTGTACTTCTCGATGAAGTCGATCAGATGGTCCAAGCACTCTCCTGCGCCCTTCACGTCGGCCTTGGCAATGGCGAGTGCCACGTCGGCGTGCAACTTGGCCATCTCCGGCAGGTCGGGCGACTGCTTGTAGTGGAGATACCAGAAGCGGCGAGAAAGGCCATGAAGCATGCGCATCGCTCCTTCAGCGAATTCATTTCGAGCCGCGGAAAGACACAGCTCGTTGAACTCCCGATCGGCGCGAATGAAGGCGACCGAATCGTTCTTTGCGGCTGACCTTTTGAACTCTTCGGCCAGGCGTGAAAACCTCTGCCGCTCTTCCGCCGAGGCCTTTCTTGCCGCACTGCGGCAAACAAGGCGTTCGATCTCTCGTCGCGCTTCAAGGAGCTTCAATTGCTTGCCTACATCGACTTCAGCAACGAGCAGCCCGCGCTGCGGCAGAACCACCAACAGATGCTCGCGCGCCAACCGTTGAATCGCTTCTCTGATAGGCGTGCGGCCGATGCCGGTCATTTCGGCCAGATCGTGCTCGGAAACTGCGGCTCCTGGAGGGATGACGAGGGTGACGATGGCCTCCTCAAGCCTCTCGTATGCAAGGTCCGTCAGGCGGGCCTTCGGTTCAATGAAATCCATCACCTTGGCCGCCGTGCGCGATGCAGGCCTCCCCGTCCGACTAGCAATTCTGGTCACCATCTCTGTATCTCTTTCAAAGGCAAGCATCCATCGTACTGCGTCTGATGACGCAGTGGAATCCGTTTGATATATCAGGTGTAGACAACTATGGACGTGATCACCATCGGTGATGGGCCAAGGATCGTTCTCGCGCTCCATGGCATTCAAGGAACCAGAGATGCGTGGATTCCAGTGGCCGAGCAGCTCTCATCCGGCGCGCGCTTCGTCCTTCCGAACCTGCGGGGCCGTGGTGCGGCGCCCCGGGGCAGTAGGGCGGAGGAGTATTCACTGCGCGCGTTTGCGAGCGATGTCGAGGAGGTGGCGAGGTCGCACCTTGTTGGCGTGCCGTTTGTTCTAGCCGGATGGAGCATGGGAGTTTCGGTTGCGTTGGAATACGTTGCGAAGGCCGGTGGCCCCCAGCCCGAAAAATTGGCACTTCTCTCGGGCACGCCGAAGCTGTGCGCAGCCGGATGGTTTCGCAGCGAAGGACAAGTGCTCCTGGACGACATCRCCGACCGGGAGGCCAAGCTTGGGCTGCGTAGTGCGGCGGATCACGCCTGCGTCGCGTTGACATGGCAGGCCATTCGCCACTCGGATCAGAGGCCACTGCTAGGCCAGCTCAAGCTCCCGGCTCTCGTGCTCCATGGTCGCGAGGACGATGACTCTCCCTGGGATCACGCAGTCGAACTTTCCTCGAGATTGCCTAACTGCAGGCTGGTGACGATCGAAGGTGCCGGACACAGTCTGTTGAATGCGTGCACCTCGCGCGTAGTCCAGGAACTTCTTCAATTCATTTGACAAGGCGAGAGCGGCTATGAGAACTGATGACCTGATTCACTTTTGCGCTCCAGCGCGCCTGATCCTCGGATGCGGGGTCCGTGCGCAACTGCCGCAACTCATGCAGAGAATGGGATTGCGACGTGGAGTCCTGGTAACGGACCGCTTCTTCTCAGAGAGGACGCCTTGGGTCCGAGAGTATGTCGACGCAGCCGACGCACTGGGCATCAAGACTATCGTCTTCGATGGTGGGGCCCCTGACCCGACCACTGACCTCTGCGATAGTGCGACCCGGCAATTGCGTCGAGACAACCTTGGTGGCGCCGTGGATCACGTCATCGCGTTGGGTGGGGGAAGCAACATCGATCTGGCCAAGGCACTATGCCTGACGCTGCCGACGGGCCAGCCAGTCCGTGAATTTGTGGGCGACATCGGCGACTGCCGCCCCCTTCCTCTGATCGCCATGCCAACTACCGCCGGGACTGGTTCCGAAGCGACACCGGGCGCGATTCTTCTCGATCCGCAAAACGCGACGAAGGTCGCGGTGATGGACAATTCGCTGCGTCCACAGGTGGCCCTGATTGATCCCGAGTTTACCTATACCTGTCCGCCGCGAGTGACCGCCGATGCTGGGATCGATGCATTCACCCACGCTATCGAGTCGTTCCTGACCATCGACTCGTCCGTCTATGACCGATGCGGCCATCCAGATCCAGGCTACAGCGGCCGATCGGCACTGACGATGTTGTTCGCCCGCGAGTCAATGCGGCTCTGCGTGGCTTGGATGGAGCGTGCGTATACCGATGGGGCCGACAAGGAGGCGCGAATCGGCATGGCCCATGCCAGCATCTATGCGGCACTCTCTTATGGAAGCGCTGGGCTGAACGCGGTTCACGGCATTGCATATGCGGTGGCTGGCAAGACCCATAGAAGCCATGGCACCACTAACGCCGTCATGTTGCCCTACGTGCTGGACGCGATGGGCGACGTGCGGGGGGCGGAGCTCTTCGAGGTTGCCAAACTGATGGGCCTGGATGTATCGACCGCGCAGGAGGCCACCCTGGCGGTTCCGGTGGCTGTGCGCGAAATGGTAGGCCGTCTAGGTATTCCCACGGATCTGCCGGCGTTAGGAATCAAGGAGAGCGAGTTGCGCGACCTGGAAAGAGACGCAATGGGCGTCACCAGGCTCGCAAAGGCGTTTCCTGTCCCAGATGTCGCTGTGCGCTATCGCGCGATTGTGCGCAATGCCTTTGCTGGGCGTCTGCGAGGCGCGAAGCCTCCCGTGGCGTCCTCTAGGGAAATCCCTGGTTCGAGTGCGTGGGCTGATGTTGATTAACGGGATACAACTGATATACTAGATAAACATCAGTATCCAAAGGAGACTTCGCCATGATGACCGAGCGCCAACGCAAATTCCGCGAGCAATACAAATCCGAGATTAGTCCGCTCTACAACGGGTTGCTCCACATCGGCGTCATGTACGGTGTGGGCATTGCCGGCATCTGGTACTGTCTGACCCAGATTCAGGGCGCCGGATGGGAGTGGCTTGTGGCCATCCCGGTCTTCCTGGCCGGAAACTTCGTCGAATGGGCGATGCATCGCTACGTGATGCACAAACGGATCGACGTGTTCGCACTGCGCGCGATCTATGAGCGCCACACGCGTCAGCATCATCAGTATTTCAGCGATCTGGAGCCGACCATCGACACGACGCGCGAGTTTCGCATCGTGTTCTTCCCGTGGCGCGTACTCACGACGCTTGGCGTGGGTGGATTGACCCTCGGATATATCGCCTCGTTGATCTTTAATGCCAACGTTGGCTACGTCGTGTTCCTGACCATGGTGGCTCAATATTTGGTCTACGAGACCTTCCACTATTGCTGCCACGTGCATGAAAACTGGTTCGTGCGCAACGTGCCGTTCATCAACACGATTCGCCGTCATCACACCGCCCATCACAACATGGGCATCATGATGAAATACAACATGAACCTGACGTTCCCCATTGCCGACTGGGCTTTGGGCACCACGGATCTGCGGCGCGGTTTGATCGGCCACCTGTTCRACGGCTACAGTGAGAAGCACGTCAAGGAAGAACTGCGGCCCATCATTGCGAAGTTTCGGCACGATCACACTCGCGTCACGCCGGATGGTCCGCAGCTGACCGAGAACGAAGAAAGCGTGATGATCGGGGGGCGGGGTCCCGCGCGCAGAGCGGCTGCTCATTAATCCGAAGTTCCTCCAATCGCCGAGCGAGTTTGTCTTTGCACGACAAGCACTTGGCGTGAGTTTGGGGTTCCGTTTTCTGTCTACAGACGGATCTGCTGGAGCAGATCGAGCGCGCGTTGTTGTTTCGCGTTGGGCGTAGTGAGGACCTTGAAGGTCGGCGCATCGGGCCCGGCGCTGGGTGTGCGACAGGTGTTGCGCACGATGGTCGTGAGTTCCTCAAGCAGCGTCGCGAAGCTGTGCGCGGGAGTGCCGTAGTCAAGGGTGTGGCGGGCCGCTTTGGCCAGCGCCGCCTTGGAACGCTTGGCAGGTGCCACGGGGTCGCGCATGGCCTTGGCCCGCTGGTCGGTGTCGGCGAACATCAGCTCGCGCCAGGCCTCGCGCATGTGCCACTCGACGTAGTAGGCGAGCATGCACAGGAAGATGTGCGCGCGCACCCGATCAGCGGTGCGGTGGTGGATCGGGCGCACCTTCAGGTCGATCGTCTTGAGCGAGCGAAACGCTCGCGCATCTCCAGGATCGCCTTGTTGGAGATCATGCCGCGGTCGCCCACCGTCACCAATTGCTCGACGCCGAAGTGTTCGCGCAGCCGCTGGACCTCGGGCAGCAAGGTCTGACTGTCGGCGACATTGCCCTCATGCACCGACACGGCCACCGGGCAGCCGCGCGCATCGGTGAGCAGGCCGTAGTTGACCTGCAGCATGCCCTTCTTGCCGTCGCAGCTGTAGCCAAGCTTGGCCAGCGGACAGCAACTGCTCTCGAAGTAACTGGACGACAAGTCGTAAAGCACCAGGGCGCCGGCGCCCAGGTGCCGCGCGGCGAGCTTCTTCTGGATCGCGCCCTGGCGCGCAAGCAACCAGTCCATCGCCGCGTACAGATCATCCTCGCTCGCATCGGCCACGCCGAAGTCCTCGGCCAGCGTCGTGGTGTGCCACCAGCGCGTGGTGGCGAGCTTGGTGTGCGCAGCGACGATGTGCGCGGCCACCATCGCCAGCACCAGGTCGCGTTCGCGGGAGGGCTTGGAGGCGACAAGTGAGGCAAAGCCCAGGCGCTGCAGGGTCAGCGCAGCGGCTTGCACATGGCCATGTGAATGCGATGCGGTGATCTCGAAGCACTGCGCTACTGGCTGCAAAGCCTCACCATGCAGCGCTGCGCGAATGGCTTCGATCTGCGCGGCCGACAGGCTCGACAAATTGGCAAGCGTGCGTTTACCTACCTTGGAGCCCTCGCGATAGGACCCGCGCAGCAGCACGGTGGGGGGCGAGCCCCGGTTCGGTACAACATGGACATGCATGCCTACATATGTAGGCGATGTGATTGGTACATTCAAGAAAATACATGCCTACATTCAGCAAGCCAAGAAAGCACCTATCTCATTGATTCCAGAGGGCTCATCGGCTGAAACCGGCGCACGCGGCGCTGGAACTTCGGTCTAGAAGTCCGTGCTGCAGCTGCGACGCGCGCGTCGAAATCAGGGTGCGAGGTTGAGGTTGCGCATGAGATGATTCGTTCGCGGAATTCGTTGCACCATGGCGATAGCCAGCACAGAGAGGAGCGGCAAACTGCTCGTCTCGATTCGACTATGTGCAGCAAGCCTCCACACCTAGGTGTTGAGTTGCAATAGGCGCGCGAACAGCCGTGAGCGGTAGGCCGGGCCGTTTTTGACCATCTCGCCGACAAGATCCGCGGCGAGGTCGCAGCGCGCCACGACGCGAAGCGCGCAGCGAATGCATCCCTATCGGGAAAACGCTTTGAAGCTTATGGTTGCCCGAGCATTGCCTGGAGGGGCAGCAAGCGCGCCTCTACAACGMCGTCAGTTTCAAACGCCCATCAGCTGTCTTGAATGTGTCGGGCCCGGTCTTCTCTACGCTCATGCCCGTCTCGAGGCGGTACTCGATTGCATTTTCGGTTTCGTCGAGCATGTCGACGTCCTCCGGGCTCGCGTCAACGTCCTCGACGTATCGAATGACAACGTGGCGCTTGCCAACTTGGTCCGTGACCTCGATGCGCTCGGTAGGTGATTTCTTCCCCTGCGACATAGGCCTTCCTTCAATGGTCGAGCTGCGATTTTCGCGGAGAACAGTGAGAGATAGCGAATGCCGACCATCGGCAAAGAAAGGCGAAACATGCTAGGCGAAGAGGTTCGCGCGGTGCTCTTCTGGTGGCTCGATCACCAGTGCCCGCGCTGCAACGGCACGAAGTACGAGGTGGTGCCTTGCACGAACCGTCAGTCGAACCGGACTTGTCGGTCGGCGCCCAAAGGTTGTGGGGGAAGCGGGGAGCGGCAGCTACCGCACGGCCGCAACGGTCGGGTGATTGAAGCCCACATGATCGACTGCCTCCACCGAGCTCGGCAAGAGATTCGCTGGGTCACGTCGAGCGCCCACGCCTCGCGAGGCGAACGGCTTGTTGGCCGGCAACTGCGCTGAACAGGGCGATGTTCGCCTTCGCTACTGCGCGGGCGTGAACGGCCGCAGCCGCAAGACTGGCCTGCCGAACGGCAGCGAGGAGCGCACCAGCCCTTGGGTGGCGGCGCAGGCGGTGCTCGCGTGACAGGCATCTATGGCTGGATTTCCAGCAAGGTCGACTGGCTCATCCTCATCGGTGCGCTGCTGGCTGCCGTGTTGTTCCAGCAGGTGTGACGCTCGCTACTCGCTCATCCCGAATCGTTCAAAGAGTGCCGTCTTCAGCCGCTTGATCTCCACCATCGCGTCCGAATTGGGGGCCTGTTGCCCCGACAAGACTGCAGCGGCTTCAGCTGCAGCGTCCCTGGCAACGCGAGCATCCAGCGAGCATCGAATCAATTGGCGCTTCCGATCCTTTGGGTCCAAGGTCGCAAAATCCTTCATGAGCGCTTCTGCAACTTCAAGCGCTGCAACTGCCGCAGACAGTGTCAGGTGGATGCCAGCGCGCACGCGATTCCCGTAGTCAGTCTCTTTTTTCACGTTCGACTCTTTCTCCTTCTCATCGGGAGAAAGCACGCCAAAGTTGGTGGGAGCGAAGTACGGAACAGCTCGGACGCCATGCTCGCGCGCCGAGATCACGTCCTGTAGCGTGACTCTGACCATTTCGACTGTCTCAAGATCTGGGGTTTGCATGGCTGTACTCACGTTCTTATTCCCTTCGAAGGTCAGGATCTGAGAGTGCGAGCGCCGCGGCCCACGGTCTTGACATCGGAAGCCAACTTCTTCCATTGGTTCGCGCTCGAGGCGAGTTCGTCAACGGGCATGGAGGGATTGTGGTGGCTGCCGGCCGAAGGTGGCCTCCCCACAATGATGGGGATGAAGGAAAAACTGGAGAGTCGTGGCGAATTCATGTCGGCCCATTCGGCAGAAGTATGGCCGGGCCTTGGCAACGCGCAATACTGGCTGCACGACGGTGGCCGAGGGGGCACGCCCAGCACGCAGGTGGCGCTCGGACCCGGCCGAGTGACGCCGGGACAATTTCCACCGGAGGCGAGTCGTGGTAGACAGTCTCGTCAAGGTGCCTTTTTTCGCGATCCGCCGACGCCCGGCGAACAGGGCATGAACCACAGCTATGGTACTCGGCGGGCGGCGGATTCGGCGCAGAAAGCCGCCAGCCCGGGCAGAACTTGGCTCGCCGCACGCTGGGCCGCCATCACGCCGCCATAGGGATCGTCGCTTGGTGCATTCACGCGCACATCGAACTCGCGGCTCGCGATGACGCGGCGGGTCGTGGCGTCCACCAGCGTGGCGCGCAGGGTGAGGCGGACATGGCTCGGCGTAGTGGAGAAATCCTGCTGCAGGCGGACGAGTTCGGTCTCCAGACGAAATTGTCCGGTGGCCGAAGTAGGCGCGCCCAGAACCGCGTGGAATGCGCCCGAGCGTTCGATCGCGCCCACCATCATCGGCGCGAGCATGGTCGAAGGCGTGTCGACCCACCGGTTGTGCGCGAAATACTCGATCTCGTACGGTCGCCGCACATAGACGATCTGCGAGGTGTCGAAGCCCGGGGCAGCGCGCGGGGGGTTGACGATCAGCGTGGGCGTGGGCGCGGGCGCGCCCGGGGCAGGCGCGGCGAATGCCTCGCTTTCGGCGGAGAGCGTGAACAGCGCGGGCGGGGCGGCAGGCTTCGGCAGGAGGGACGACGCACAACCGCCCAGAAGGCCCGTGAGCATCGCGGCAATCAGCGTGCCGCAAGCGGCACGACGGGAACGGTGACTCATGGGGGGGCCTTTTCGCCGGGTCCCGGCTTCCTCTGCGGGGCGCCCATCAGCAGGCTGTTCGGGTTGCGTTCAGTCTGTTCGCTCAGACGCTGCAACGAGACGGCAAGCTGGTTCAGCTCACTGAGCAACTGGGCCAGCGCGGGCCCGGCGTCGGTGCGGATCTCCTGGAAGCCGCCGGCGGCCGCTTCCACGCTGCGACCCGCACGATCGCCGGCCGCGCCGACGGACTTTGCCATCCTGTCGACCGAATCGGCGGCGGTCGCAACCCGGTCGATCGCCGAGGCGAAATGCTCGCTGGCGCGCGCCGTGTTGCGGGCCGTGCGCGCCGCGTCGGCGATGCCGCTGGCGAGCGCGGCCTGCTGGGCGGCGAGCGTGTGGGTCAGGGTCGCGGTGTCCGCCAGCGTCTGCTTCACGGCGGCGCGAGTGTCGGCGTCGAAGGTGGCGTTCAGGTTGGTCGACATGCGGTCCAAGCTGGCGAGCACCGTGGTGAGCACGCTTTCGAGCCGCGTGCTCAGCGACGGCATGGAACGGATGGTCGGAATCTCCCCGGCCTCCGCGGCGCGCAGCGGCGGCGAAGCGGCGGTTCCTCCACTGAGTTCGACGTAGGCGATGCCCGTGAGCCCTTGCGTCTTGAGAACCGCTTCGGTGTCCATCTTGATCGGCGTACCCTGTTCGATGAGGAAGCGCAGGCGCACCTGGCTCGAATTCGCGGGATCGATCGCGATCTCCCTGACCTTGCCGACATCGACGCCGAGGTACTTCACCGGCGCGTCTACGTTCAGCCCGGCCACCGACTCGCGCATGATCGACTGGTAGGGGCTGTAGCGCTTGCCGCCGTGGGCGCCGGCCGCGAGCCACAGCACGCCGGCCACCAGCGCCGCGCCGAGCAGGAGCACGAACGCGCCGACCACCGCGTAGTTCACCTTGTCGTCCATGGTGCTCCCTTGTCACGACGCACTTGCGTCGCCGATGAGGCGGCCCGTTGCTGGCGCGGGCCTTCGAAGTACCCGCGCACGACGGGGTGAGCGTGGTGCGAGAGCTCCTCCATGGAGCCGCTGGCCAGCACCCGACCTTCGCCCAGCACCGCCACGCGGTCGCTGGCCTGCCACAGCAGGTCAAGGTCGTGCGTGATGATCACGATCGTCAATCCATACAGCGCGTGGGTGCGAAGGATCAGTTCGCTCACGCCCGCTGCGCTGTCGGGGTCCAGCCCGGAGGTGGGTTCGTCGAGGAACAGGAGCTCGGGATCGAGGGCGATGGCGCGCGCCAGCGAGGCCCGCTTGAGCATGCCGCCGCTGAACTCGTCCGGCTGCTTGAGTCCGGCGTCCGGCGGCAGGCCGGTAAGGGACAGCTTCCATTCGGCGATGCGGTCGATCAGCGCGCGGTCGAGCCTGCTGTGCTCGCGCAGCGGAAGCCCGATGTTTTCGCGCACGTTGAGCGCGCTGAACAGCCCGCCGTGCTGGAACATGACGCCCCATCGCAGCCGAAGCGCATGCGCCTGCGGCACGGTGAGCGTCTCGATGTCGTGGCCGAACAGGTGGATCGACCCGGAAGTCGGCCGTTGCAGCAGGATCATTTCGCGCATGAGCACCGACTTGCCCGAGCCACTGCCGCCCGCGATCGCGAGGATCTCGCCGCGCCGGACCTCCAGGTCGAGATCGGTGTGCACTGCGTGGCTGCCGAAGCGGGTGCAGACCTTTTGCATCGCGATCACGGTGTCTGCCGGCGCCATGCTAGAGGTCCAGCATGTTGAACGCCACGGAGAACAAGGCGTCCGTGACGATCACGAGGAAGATCGACTGCACCACGCTCTTCGTTGTCTGTCGCCCCACGCTGTCGGCGCTGCCGCGCGTGCGAAAGCCCTGGAAGCAGCCGATCAGTGCGATCACCACCGCGAACACCAGCGACTTGCCGACTCCCACCAGCAGCGTGGAGCCGTGCATCTCTCGCCCAAAGCGGTCGATGAACTCCGGAAAGCCGATGTCCAGCTGAGCGCGTGCCATCACCATGCCACCCAGCACGCCGGTCACATCCGCGAAGACGGTCAGAAGCGGCAGGGCGATGGCCAGTGCGAGCACCTTAGGCAACACGAGCAGTTCGATCGGATCGATCGCGATGGTCCGCATCGCGTCGACCTCCTCGGTCACGACCATGGTGCCGATCTGCGCCGCATAGGCAGAGCCCGAACGTCCGGCGATGATGATCGCACTGATCAGCGGCGCGAACTCGCGCAGCATCGCGTAGCCGACCAGATCGACCACGAACACGTTGGCGCCGTAGTGCTTCAACTGGTCCGCGCCCTGGTAGGCGACGACGACACCGAGCAGGAACGACGTGAGCCCGATGATGGGCAGCGCGTCGAATCCGTCGATCTGGATGTTGCGCAACACGGTGCGCCAGCGGATGCGACGCGGGCGCGCGAGCAATCCCAGCGCGGCCACGGCGGCCTGTCCTATGAAGCGCAGCAGGCCGAGCGCCTGCTGTGCCGAAGCATCGGCCTGGCGTCCCACCCGCTCCAGGGGCGAGGAGCCGGGCGGCTGCGGCAAGGGCTGGTCGGGCTGTTCGCCGACCAGCGTCATCAGCATCTGCATGCGCGGCGGCCAGTCGCGCAAGGCGGCCGCTGCGCCGTGGCGGCGCAGCCAGCGTTGCAGCACCCACACGCCAGCGCTGTCGATGGCGGCGAGCGAGGCACCGTCCAGTACGACCGGCCCTGGGCCGCAGGCATGCGCGTCGAGCGCTCTTGGCATGTCGCCCAGTCCGCGCACAGTCCAGTTGCCAGCCAGCGACCATCCACCGGACCTCAGCGGTGACATGCTGGCCTGGGGAGGGTCCATGGACGTGTGCATGACGCGCGACTGGGCTGTGCGACGGTTCTTGGTCGAGTGCTGCCGCTATGGCGTCGTCGACCGTCTCGAGTGCCACGAAGCGCATGGACGCTCGCACGCTCGGCTTGAGATCCCTGAGGTGGCCCGCCGGGAGCGGCACGGCCGACAGGCGACCTCGGGGAGCGGGCCCAGGTAGTGATGGTGAGATGTGACCACCTGAAGCTCGGCCGGAGCCGTAGAGCCGCTGTGAATCGTGATTTTCATCTGTGTCCTCGATCGGGTTGGACTGGCCCTCCGGAGGATTCACTGTAGGTGCGCTTGCGCGGCGAGGCTTGATGTGAATCAACGCGATGGGCCTTGCCTTGCCGGGTAGTGGCCTTCTGCCGTTCCATCGCTGCCTTGATGCAGGTTAAGCACTCTGGCATATCGATGCCTAGGATGAAGTCAGGGCGGTCTCCGGCGCTGGTAGGGGACGCCAAGGCACCGCTCTTTACGAGCGGCATCCCCGATGCCGGCGGCCGTCCACCCAATTGCCCGAACCACGACGCCAAGGGAACTGCTACAGCGTTCGCAGATGCAGAACTTCAGTTCGAGTCTTCAAATCCAGAGGTTCAAGACAACAGCTTCGAATCTGATCAATTCATGGTCCGCCCCGGTAGCCTTGATTGGGGTTGGCCTGGCCTGGCCAGTAGAAKGTGCCAAGCGTCGCCCCCTTGCTAACTCGGAAGATCTTGGTCAGTGTGACTCCTGCATAGGTGGCAGCGACACGATAGGCGCCAGGTTGCACGACAACATTGAAGAGAGGCCCGCAGTCCACGAAAGGGTCGTAATGCGCGCCTTGGCCAATGGGTTCGATGACGACGGTCACGCCCGCGACATAGGCGCCCGTACCGTTCTCCGCGAACGTCAGGCGCAGGTTGTAGAGATCACTCGTCACGCGGATGTCCAGCCGGTCTTGTTCGCCGATGCCGCCGCTGACGTACGAACCCGGCGCCAACGTGGGTTGTGGCGCTGGACGCGTCGCTGCGATGCAGCCCGAGAAAGCGAGTGACGCGAATGCTGCGAGGAGCAGTCCGCGGATATTGGATCTGTTCATCCGTTGTCGTTTCAGGTCGGTCCTAGCGTCAGCGCCGTGCGGAGTCGTCACTCGGCGCATGCGGATCAATAGGGCGTGAGCACGGCAGGCATGCGCAAGGGAAAGGGCCGTCGACGGCGTGCCGCCGCTCATCTCGGCCCGCAGCACCCCTCTCAGGGGCTGACGCGCAGGCGGTTGACCACCGTGGAGACGCCGGGTGCCGACCAGGCGGCCCACTGTGCGGCCTTGCGTTCGGCCCACGAGTGGACCGAGCCCTCCAGCGTAACCTGGGAGCCGACGACCGAGATGTCGATGTGCCTGGCTTCACGTTCGGCGCGGCGCGCCAGTGCTTCATTGATCTTCTTCTCGATGCCCGCAGCGCTGACCTTCGGCTTGATGGTCACGAGATTCGTGACACCGGTGACGCCGAGCAGGTTGCGCACCGAAGCTTCGGCGGAGCGTCGCTGGTAGTCCCACTCCGTCTCGCCGTTCAGGGTGACCCATCCCTTCTCCACCAGGATCCGGATCTTGTCCTTGGGGATCAGCGAGTTCCACTCGATCGCGCGCTCGGCCGCCGTGGCGATGTCGGCGTCCGATCGTTCATCCAGCGCAGGCAGCTTGACATTCAGTTCGACGGCCAGGGCCTTGACCCCGCCGACACGCTGGGCGGCTCGCTCCGCCGCGTATTTCTCGGCGTGGCTGGCGAGGTGCCCGGTCAACGTGACCACGCCATCCTTGACGATCACGCCGACATCGGTGGCGTTGACGATCGGATCCCACTTCAGTTCGGCCAGGACGTCGTCCCGGAGTTGTGTATCGGATTTCATGCGAATTCCTTTCATCGTGGACAAGCGCAGCTTTCGCGGCTTCACAATCACTCTAGGCGCCGATCTCTCGACCGGCTTGCGCTGGATCAAGGCAAGGCCGATGCGGCTAGCGCCTGCAGACGATCTCGGGCCAGAGCGAACTCATCGCCGCGTTGTAGTGCCAGATGATCTTGGTGACCTTGGCCCGCCCCTTGGCGGATTCGTCGACCTTGGCGTCATCGGGAATCACGAGGGTCTGGCCGACCTCGGGAAGCGCCCCGGGGTAGGCGTGGTGGGCGGTGCCCACCTGAAGTTCGCACGGTGCCGCCGCGTCGGTGTGAATGGTGATTCTCATGGTCGTTCCCTGGTTGGCCTCCCGTCACGCTAGATCGACCGCGCCGCACGGATCTTGATCGCGCGCAACCCGGCCGTCGGTGGTTCACGATTCACCTAGCGTCCGGATCGCCGATTGCGCTGCATCAAGCGCTGCGTGCCAAGTTTCGGGATGATGGAATTCCATTGTCGAAAGGGACCCAATGAACGACCTGCATCCCGATCCCGTGCGCCGGCAGCGGCCCCACCCGGCCCGGTTTCCGGCCGCCTGCTTGCTGGTCGCGGCAAGCGTGTTCGGCCCCGTGGCCGGTGCCCAGACACGCGGCGAACTTCTGTACACGACGCACTGC
>NZ_JBFUCJ010000114.1:0-22065 GCF_056405295.1 Variovorax sp. P1_H2
GGGTCACCTGGCCCTTGCTGGTTAAGGTTGCAACTGGCATCTGGAACTCCTTACGTTAGGTAAGGAATTATAGCAAGCGCTGCCAAACAGCGAGCAGCTACAAAGACCGCATCAAGCCGCCGTCGATGCGAATGCTTTGTCCCGTGATGTACGCCGCATCCTCTGAAGCCAGAAAGGCTCTCGAACGGGCATGCCGCGCGCATTGGCCGACTTGGGATCGGATGCGCCCAGACCACCAGCGCAAGTGGCGCTCAGGTGGCCGCGCTGCCCGGCTCGCCACGCTGGTGCTGGCGGAAGACGTTGGCGATCTCCAGAGAGGGCCAGACGCTCGAGCCGCCGTCGACTCAGGCTCAGCCGCTGCGCGGCCTGGCCGACGCGCGCCATCCGGTCCACCACGGCCTGGATGGTCTTGAGGCGATCGGCTTCGCGCATCGTCATTGTGATCGTCGCTGCAGCTGTCGCCATGGCCATGCCTGCTCGTGACGGCCCAATATGCGACATCTCAACTTTGCTGGAAGGCGACATTACAACTTTGCTCCAACAGCGGCAGAAACACATTTATGTTAAATGTTATTTCAATGACTGCTCGAGCCCGACGCGCCGAACCGGATGACCGGGTCCGCTGCAGGGCAGTGCTCCGATGGCGACAGTGGACGCTCGCAAGTTGCGAGAAATGCGGTGTGAAAACGTCGTCGACTAGCATGGTCGGTATGAACCAATTGCAGTTCGAGCTTGATCGTCTATACGGACTGGGCGCAAACGCCGCGGATGGCGCCGACCTGGGCGTCGGACATGAAGGGCGCCAGCGTGGCATCCGAGCCTTGGTGCTGGAGCTGGCGCTACCCGCAGGTTGGGGAGAGCTTTCTTCGGTCTGGAAGGGTGCCCAATCGGATCTCGGCCTTCCTCCCCCAGCCATCGCGGTCTCGGGCGTCGACGGGCTGCAGCTGTGGTTCTCCCTTGCGTCGCCGATTTCGCCGAGTGCCGGCCAGCTCTTTCTGCAGGGCCTCCGTGCACGGTACCTGTCAGGCGTCGGGTCGACGCACGTACGTCTGATGACCAAGACGGCTAAATTCCCGGCTGCGCCGCCCGTCGAGATCACCCCGGATCGCTGGTCGGCTTTCGTCGCCCCCGACTTGGCATCGGTGTTTGCCGATACGCCGTGGCTGGAGTTTCCTCCCAACGGCGAAGGCCAGGCGACGCTTCTGCGCGCGCTCGAGCCCATTCAACAGGTTGCGTTCGAAGCCGCGTTGAGCCAGCTTGGTGCAATCGAAGGGGGTGAGTCTCGCGAACCAGCTGCCTTGAAGGTACCCGCGCCAGCCGAAGTGCGGACGTGCGAGCAAGTGGACGCCGATGCGGTACGTTTTCTTAGAGGCGTCATGAACGACGAGACGGCGCCCCTGGCTTTGCGGATTGAAGCCGCAAAGGCTTTGCTTCCCGGTGTCGAGCGTTCATAGACAACGCCGGCCCGGCCGCGCTCGGCATCGAGCAAGGCGCTGCTGTCGGTGCGGTATAGCAGGGAGGTCGTGGATTTCTTTCGYGCCGCCGGCGAGGGCTGGCAGTCCCGTAGGGACGGAGCGCTGAAGGAGTACGTCGCGCAGCACTCACGGAGGTAGGATGCTCGGGGGGCTGTGATGCAAGCGCACCACGGCCTCGGAGCGTGTAGCTCTGCAGGCCCTTGGCCCACAACCTACGGCATCGCGCGACTCATAATTTAACATAATAGATATTGTGTTGTCTGACGCTGTAGACCCCAAATAGTAATGTCGCGTTTGGCCCGAATTCAAATGTCGCAAAGTCGCTCGGCCCAGGTTCTGGGCTTGGGGTACGGCCATGGCGACATCGACGGCGACCATCACGATGACGATGCGCGAGGCAGACCGGCTCAAGACGATCCAGACCGTGGTGGATCGAATGCCTGCGACTTGGGCATTCGCTTGTCGATCAGCTGGTTGACCGCGGACTCCACGAAGGCACTGGAGATGCGCCGGCCCGCTCGATAGCGACGCCCATAGTCCGGCAGCGAATTCGCGTTGTTCCTCAGGTAGCTGAGCAGTTCGACGGTGAGCTTGCGGATCAGTGGGACTGCGGCCCTGCGTGCCACCCCCGGTCTTCCCAAGACATGCAGCATCGCCTCGAGGAGACGCCTGGCCTGTGCAGGCCGACCATGCCACAGCCGCCACTTCAGGCGCCGGCCAGATACGACAAACGGTCATGGTCCACGGGCTTGAGTTGGCCGGCCGTCGCCTTGCTGTGCACGACGGCATCGAGCTTGCTGACGCGTCGTCGCAGGTGATACCGGATGATACCGGACGGCCCGGCGCCGACAACGAGCACGTCACAGGAGGACGCGGCTGCTTCGGCGGCGCCCGGCTCAGCCGCCGCTGCCGTAGGGTCGGGTGAGGATCTCGAGGAAGTGGCCATCCGGGTCGTTCCAGTAGAAGCCTCGGCCGCCGTCGCTGTGGTTGATCTCGCCGGGCCGGTGCTTACCCGGATCGGCCCAGTACGTGATCCCATGCGCGCGAATGCGGCCGAATATCTCGTCGAACTCGCTTTCGCTGACGAGAAAGGCGTAGTGCTGCGAGTCGACCTCGCCGTCGGCCTGCATGAAATCCAGCGTGACGCCGTTGTCGATCTCGACACCGAGGAACGGGCCGTACCGGACCGGTGCGCCGCGTCCGAGCAGTTCCGCCAGCAATTCTGCGGACGCGCGCGGATCGCGGGCCTTGACGATGGTGTGATTCAGCTGGATGGGCATGTTGCTTCTCCGTGCAAGATCGCAAATAGTACGGTTGCCATCCCGTTTGTGGAAAGTCCAGGGGAATGATGAGGTGACCCCATGAGCCGAGCCTGGAAGCTGGCGATCGCGACTGTCTTCGCGGCCGCCCTGCTGGTTGTCGCCCTCTTCTTGCCGTTGGCACTGGACAGCACCCGCATTGTCTCGGTCGTCGATATTGCGCGCAGTCCGCCGGAGGTCTTCGCCTATGTCACCACGCCGGGCCACTGGCCCGAGTGGCATCCCTCGTCCCTGGCCGTCAGCGGCGCCGTGGACCACCCGCTCCAGATCGGCGAGTCCGTGATCGAGGACTTCCAGGTCGCCGGTCGCCGCGGGCGCGTGACTTGGCGCGTCATCGCGCGCGAGCCGGACCGCCTTTGGCGCATCGCCGGGAACATCGAGGGCCGCGAGTCGGGTGCCGTCAGCTATTCGCTGACGTCCACGGCCACTGGCACGCACTTCGTCCGCGAGTTCGAGTACCGGACGCCCAATCTGCTGTTTGCCCTGCTCAACCGGCTGAGCCTTCGAAGCCGCATCGAGGCCGAGTCTGCCCAGGCCGTTCGGCAGTTGAAGGAGCGCCTGGAATCGGCTGGAGAACCCGTTCAGCGTTCGGGTTAGCTACTTTCCGGCGCAAAAATGCGGCCCCGTCGACGACGGGGCCGCGCAGTGTGAACGGCGGTCAGGAAACGCTTCTTTTCGGCGGCGAGGACGCGGTTCTGCATTGAGCGGTGTCGGCCGGGTTGGTCGGTGAAGGTCCAGCGGACGTGAGTTCGCCCTGGGCGTGTTGCATTGCCGGACGCAGCCGTCCAGCGCAACGTGTGGCCTCGGCTCGGTGTGGCGACCTCGGGGAGCTTGACTCCGAGGAGCACCGCCTGGCCGAGCATCCCGCCCGCCTGTTCGTGTGTACGCGCTGCCGCGCGCAGGTGCTGCTTTGCAGCCGCTGTGACCGCGGTCAGCGCTACTGCGGCCGCGCCTGCTCTCGCGCTGCGCGTCAGGAGACTGGGCTCATCTGGGTCATCTGCAGATCGGCCGCGCGCGACGCCCGCTGATGGCCTTCGTGATGGTGCTGAGCTGCTCGCGGGCCAACTTCCTGCGCTTCTTCCTCGACGCCCGGATGGACAGCTTCCTGCGCGGTCACGTCGAGGCGTTTGCCGCCCTCGGCGACGCCCGCGTCCTGCTCTATGAAGGCCCGGCCAGCGTATCAGTTCTGCTTTGCCCGGTGGTCCAGCTGCAGGGGTTCACTCCATCCATCAAAGAGAAAAAGAGCCGCCCATGGGCACGCAGGTGGGTGGGGTTGGAGTTGACCCGGTTCCGTGGCCTTCGTTGATCACCAGGCGCTTGCGCTGGCAAAGCCGCCCACCCTGGGCGGGACGCCGGCGGCCGCGCGTGGCCCAGCGGTGGAGAGCACTGTGCGAGGGTCGGCGCCGACGACTGCGACGACGCGGCCTTCACGCCGACGTGCCAGTCTTGTCTTTCCCTCGAAGAGTCCGATGTTGGTTTCAGTCGCACTTCGTCAAGACGCCTCAGCTCCGTGGCATCGGCTTGATCACGGCAATCAACGCCCCCTGCGGGTCGCGCAGCATGCCGATGCGGCCGACGTCCGGGATGTCGGTAGCCGTCATGCAGACTGTCGCACCCAACTGGCCGGCCCTGGCGAGCGTGCTGTCGCAGTCGGTCGTGTTCACATAGGGCACCCACTGCGAAGGCATCTTCGGGTCGGACGACTGCATGACGCCGCCGCGACCCTTGTCGCCCTCTGTCTTCAGCAGGTAGTAGGTGCCCCCGGGATCCATGGGCATCGCGTCCTGCGTGTAGCCGATGAGTCCGGTGTAGAACTTCAGTGCCGCCTGAGGGTCCGAAGTGGCTAGCTCGTTCCAGACCCAGCCGCCCACGGGCGTGTCCTGGTCGGGACGGTCTCCTTGCGCGCTCTTCCACAACGAGACGCGCGCGCCGGTCGGGTCGACCACGGCCGCGCCGCGCCCTACCGGGCCGTAATCCATGGGCGGCGATTCGCTCTTGGCACCGGCGGCGAGCGCAGCCGCGTAGGCCTTGTCCACGTCCGGCACCGAGACATAGGAGACCCAGCGCGCACCGCCGTCGGCCTGCGTGAAGCCACCAATGCCGTCGGCGCCGTTCATGATCATCGCGTATTGCATCTCGCCCATGGGCATGTTCTCGACATGCCAGCCGAACAGCGGCTCATAGAAGGCTCGCGCCTTCGCAGGATCGCTGGAAGCATGCTCGAACCAGACGAATTTTCCGGGCAGGTAGCTCATCTCGATTCTCCTTTCACCGCGTTGGTGCGGCAGGGGTTGCATCATGCGGGGCGGTGGCAGCGGCGAAGCTGGGGCGTGCCCGCATCACGCCCAGTGCGCGCCGGATGTTCGGTCGGTCCGACAGCAACTGGGCAGCCTCGGGGAAGCGACCGAGGTAATCCAGGATCGGTGAGACGAGGATGTCCGCATACGAAGGCGAGGCGCCGCCGATGAAGTCGCGGCCTTGGTAGCAGCGCTCCAGCGCATCGAGTGGGCGGACCATCTCGGTCACTGCCTTGTCGATCACGGCCCGGTCGGGACTGCCGCCCTCGCCGCGCGGAAAGATGTACTGCAGCACGTAGCGCCGCACCATTGAGTCGTACATGTAGGCGCCGACCGCACTCACCCATTGTTCGGTGCGCGTCCGGTCCACCAGCATGCCGGGGTTCAGGGATGGTCCGTCGAATCCCTCGTCGATGTAGCGCAGGATCGCGCTGGTCTCCCAGATCTCGGTCGCCCCATCGCGAAACGCAGGGATCTTGCCGAACGGATGGATCGCGTCGATCTCAGGACTGTTCGGTGCCGCACGTTGCAGCGAGTAGGCCAGGCCCTTCTCGGCCAGGCCGATGCGCGCGCTGCGCACATAGCTGCTGGCTGCATCGCCCAGCAGCGTGAGTGTGGCGGCGCTGCCGCGCGCGTCGAGCAGGTCGGTGAGGCGGTTGAAGACCGAGTTCCAGCCCTGGTTGTGGCCGTTGCGGGCAGCCGCCGAGGGGAAGCCGATGTGGCGCATGCGGATCTCCGTGCCTTCATCCCGCGCCACGAAGTCGATCTCGATCAGCGTCTGCAAGCCACCCATGCCCTCCATGCTTTCCTCCCAGACCCAGGTGTAGACCAGGCGTTCGGCGCGCTTGATCTCTCGGTAGCGTCCACCTACCGAGTGGCTGGCGTGCTCGCGCGTGCGCATGTCGATGCGCCAAGCGCCGTCGACGCGGGCGTCAACAGTCGCGCTGGCCACGGACATGCCGCGCGGGCAGTGCCAGCGCGCCAGCACGGCCTCGTCGATGAAGGCATCGAACACCTTTTCGCGCGGGGCACGGATGAAGCGAGTGAGGTCCAGTGTGAAGTCCTGCGGTGCATTCATGATGGGCGGCTCCTTCGGCGGCGAGGGGACTTGACAGGGATGGCGGCACGGGGCTTGCGGCTTGCCGTGTCGCCAGGCGCAGGAGGTGACTCGAGCAACTCGGCCAGGCGGTCCAGGCTCTGCTCCCAGAACGTGCGGTACGGCTCGAACCAGTCGTGCGCGGCACGCAGGCCGGGTCCGTGCAGGCGGCAGATCCGCCATTGCGCGCTGGTCTCGCGCTCGATCAGACCCGCTTGTTGGAGCACGCGCAAGTGGCGCGAGATCGCCGGCCCGGAAATCGGAAACGGCTCGACCAGCGCGCCCACGTGCAAAGGGCCCTGCGCCAGTCGCGCGAGGATCGCGCGACGTGTCGGGTCCGCCAGAGCAGCGAAGGTGGTGCTGAGTCCATCCATGCCTTATTTAACCAAACGCTTAAATACAAGTCAACCCAGGGGTCGCCGTACTCTCCGCGCAGATTGGTGCGCTTCGGGGTGACCCGTATCAATCTGCACGGAAAGTACGACAACCCCTTCCTCAAGGCGCTTGGTGCTCACACCTGGGACCTGAGCGGCGTGACGCTGGCCACACAACGGGCCTACGCCCGCCAGGTGCAGTCGCGGCGCCCGGTCAAGACGCGTGAAATCAAGCCTGCGCGCCAGTGGATTGAACTCGTGTGCTTTCTGCGGGTCACCCTGCTGGAGCTGACCGATGTCGCCCTGCTCCAATGGAGCCGACGCAGCCAGCAATTGTTTCGCGAGGCCGCCGAAAGGGCCAAAGCGAGTCGGATACGAGGCACCACAACCCTTCTCAAGCAGGCGGCGCAGGCCGGGGCCGTCCTGCACGATGAGATGAAGACGTGGCAGGACCGCGTCCTCCAGGCTGGGGTTGTCGTACTTTTCTTGCAAAGAGGTGCACTTCCGTCGAAAGATTCCTTGTGGAACAAGCACTTATGAATGTCCGTCTCTGCGCGAAGGTCGCCCGACGCAAGCTGTTCATTTTCAAAGGGAAATCTCTCTCGGCAGTGTCAATTTGACGGGAAAGTACGAACACCCCGGGATCTGCGCCTCGTGCAAGGTAGCAAGGCGCGCCTGAGCCTGCCTGTCGGTCATACCGCCGCCACCGTGGTGCTGCGCGGAACGGCAACCATCAACATTCAGCAGTTGCTCAATGAGAACCAGATGGCCCATCTGGAGCGCGAGCACGGCGAGCTGGAGATCGAGGCCAATAGCGATGCCGTGCTGCTCCTGCTGGGTGGCGAACCCATCTCCGAGCCCATCGTCGGTCACGGGGCTTTCGTCATGAACAGTGAAGCCGAGATCAGCCAGGCGTTTGCCGACTTCAACAGCGGGCGCTTCGGCCGCATTGCGGCCTGAGTCCCTCAGTCTCCCTTGATGCCCTGCGCGCGGATCAACTCCGCCCAGCGTGTGTATTCGCTGCGGATCAGGCGACCGAGCACTTCGGGCGAGCCGCCCGCCGGGGCAATGCCCATAGCGACCATCCTGTCGCGCACCGCCGGTTGATTCAGCGCGTTGTTGAACGCGGTATTGAGCCGCCGGATCGCCGGCTCAGGCGTGCCCGCCGGGGCCGCGAAGGCGTACCACGGCTCGATGACGAAGCCGGCAAAACCCAGTTCTTCCATCGTCGGGACGTCCGGCAGATTGGCCGAGCGCGTCTTGCCCGTCACCGCCAGCGCACGCACCTTGCCCTGCTTGATGAAGGGCAGGATGGAAGGCTCGTTGTCGAAGAACACCGGGACCTGGCCGCCGATGAGGTCGGTGATTGCAGGCCCCGATCCCTTGTACGGCACATGCGTCATCTCGATGCCCGCCATCTTCTTGAGCAACTCGGCGGCGAGGTGGTTGGACGCGCCAACGCCCGAAGACGCGTAGGCCATGGGCTTGCGTCTGGCCTGGTCGACCAGGTCCTTCACGCTGAGGATGCCCGCGTCGTTGTTGACGGTGAGCACATTGATCGATGAGCCCAGCAGGATCACCGGCGCCATGTCCTTGAGCAGGTCGTAGCCGACGTTCTTGTACAGGCTCGGATTGATGGCGCAGCTGCCGATGCTGCACTGGACCAGCGTGTAGCCGTCGGCCGGCGCCTTCAGCGCCGACGCCGTTCCCACGCTGCCGGCGGCTCCGGCACGGTTGTCGACGATGACGGGCTGGCCCAGCTCCGTCGCCACCGCGTTGGCAAGCAGGCGCCCGACCACGTCCGCGCTTCCACCGGGCGGAACCGGGATGACCAGCTTCACAGGGTGGGCTGGATAGGTCTGTGCGGCGACAGTCAAGCTCGCAGCAGCGACAAGGCCGCACAGGACGGCGGCGAAGAATCGGCGTTCCACGTCATTTCCAGCCGTCGACCAGCCGCTTGAGCTGCACCAGGTCCGCTTCCGGCAGCGGCCAGGTGCTGGGCGGCCGGGCCGCGCCGCAGTCCCGCCCGGCGTATTGCAGCGCCGCTTTCACCACGCTCACGTTCGAGCCGTTGCGCTCATGCGTGCGCAATTCCTCGAAGGTTGCGATGCCGCCGATCCATGCCATCGCCAGCGTGTAATCCCCCTTCGCAAGCGCGGCGTGAATGCGCACGGAGAGGTCGGGCCGCACGTTGATCAGCCCCGAGGTGAAGCCGCGGGCGCCCACCGCATACATCGGCGGGGCCCAGGGCTCGGCCAGGCCGCACACCCAGGCCAGGCCGCGATCGGCCACCTGCGCCATGGCCTGGACCAGGCGCAAGGGCGTGGGCGACGCCCATTTCACGCCGATGACCTGCGGAATGCGGCACAGGGCTTCGATCACCGGCAGGCCGATCGCGTCGTCACGCAGATAGAGCACGACAGGCAGGCCGTCCGCCGCATCGGCAATCCGGCGCACATACGTGACCACCCCGCTGGGCGCGACGAAAGGATCCGTCAGCTGATGCACCATCAGGGCAGCGGCCCCTGCCTTGCGTGAGGCGCGCGCCAGGGCGCAGGCGTCGTGAACGCTGCGCCCCACGCCACCCAGCAAGGGCACCCGGCCACGGACATGTTCCGCCGCGGCATGCACCATGCGCTCGGCCTCCGCCATGGTCAGGCCGAAGAACTCGCTGGTGTTGCCGTTGGCCACCAGCACATGGACGCCGGCCTCGATGGCGCGGTCGACGACCGGCGCCAAGAGATCGGGCGCGATCTGGTCCGTGTCGTCGAAAGGCGTCACCAGGATGCCGGAGATTCCGTCCAGGGCGGTCCTGAGGGAAGCTGTTGATTCAGTCATGTTGTCGATCTCGTGTAGTCAATGGTGGCGAGGCTTAGCTCGACAGAGAAGAGGCGGACAGGCGCAGGCTGCATGCCATTGCCTCGCCGGGCGCGAGCACCCGCCAGCCGGTGTCGGCGCGCGCCGCGGCCAGGTTGGCGGCGTCCGCGACATGCGAGACCGGTTCCACGCAGAAGTACGCTCCCGGACCCGGCCGATGCAACACCAGGTGCTGCAGCGCGGAGCTGGCCAGCAGCTCGATCGCGGGACCATCGGCCGCCGCCATCCGCGCTTGTCCGTTCCATTCGCCGTAGTAGCGCGTGCATTCGACATCGGGCAAGGCGCGCGCCGACGCGTAGTCGTCCGCCGGACCGGTCGGCACCGGAGTGCTCGCGAGGAATTCGGCGTCCGCGGGCCAGACGGTGCGAGCATCGAACTGCAGGCTGTGCGCGAAGCGGGCCGGGAAATAGGGATGGAAGCCGCAACCGCCTGGCATCGGCTCCCGGTCCTCGTTGCTGACCCGCAGGTTCAGCGAGATGCCTGCGGCGTCGAGTTCCACCACCTGCTCGGCCCGAAAAGCCCACGGCCAGCCGTGATCCCCCGGCACATGGACATAGGTCATGGTGGCGCGGTCCGCTGCGTGTTGCTCGAGGCGCCATGGCCGCTGCTGGCTGACGCCGTGCAGCGCGTGCCGTTCCCCCGGATGGAGCGGCAACTGCACCCTGCCCTGCGTGCCGGCCAAGCGGCCGTCGCGGATGCGGTTCGAGAACGGCACCAGGGGATAGCAGCCGGCCTTGGGCCACTGCGTGGATTCGAAACCGGCGGCGCGCACGGCGTCGGCGAGCGGCACCAGCCAGTCGATTGTCTCGCCCGCGGCTGTGCCGGAGCTGAGGCTGGTGATGCGTCCGCCGGCAGCCGGCGCCAGCGTCGCTGTCAGCGCTGCGCTGCGCAGCGTGGTGTCGGGTGTCACGCTCAGATGCATCGCCATCCGCTCACAACGTCGAACTGCGGATGGTGACGTCAGGCCGCTGCAGCAACGCCGGCGACAGCGTCAGGCCCAGGCCTGCGCCGGGCGGAACCGTTGCATGGCCGCTGCGGACATCGGGCATTTGCGTCACGAGTTCGCGGTACCAGCCCCCCAGGTACGCGCGCACCACCTCCTGCAGCACCACGTTGGTCGTACTCATCGCCAGATGGAGCGACGCCGTGAGCACGACCGGGCCGGTGCAGTCATGCGGCGCGACCGGCTTGTGAAAGGCCTTCGCCAGGGCCGCGATCTTCCTGGCTTCGGAGAGGCCCCCGACCCAGCCCAGGTCCAGCATCACATAGTCCACCGCATTGTTCTTGAGCAGCTGGACGAATGGTTGGACGGTGGCCAGCGTCTCGCTGCCGCAGACCGGAACACGGGTGCGCGAACGGAACTCGGCGATCGTGTCCAGGTTGGACATCTGGATCGGGTCCTCGACCCAGTAGGGCTTGAACTCCTCGAGCGCCTGCGCGATCCGCACGGCCATCGGCAGGTTCCACATCGAATGGAGTTCCACCATGATGTCCATCTCGTGGCCGACAGCGCGCCGGATTTCGCGGAAGGGCTCGAGTGCGGTGTCCAGGTCCCGGGCCGAGATCGACTGCCCGCCGCTGGCCTGGGCGAAGGGATCGAAGGGCCAGATCTTCATCGCCTTGTAGCCCTCGGACAGCAGGCTTTCGGCCAACGCCGCCGGGCGCTTGACGAATGCAACCTGGTCCTCGTAAGGCCCTTCCGGCGCGACGTCGGCGCTGGCCTGCGTCACCGAGCGGCGCTGTGGGGCCTTGTTGTAGGTGTAGCCCGCGCAGGTGTTGTAGACCGGGACGCGTTCGCGCACGGCGCCGCCGAGCAACTGGTAGAGCGGCTGTTGCGTGACCTGGCCGAACAGATCCCACAGCGCGATGTCGACCRCCGAAGCGGCGCGCGTCTCGGCGCCGCTGCTGGCAAAGCCGACATAGCCGTACAGCAGGTGCTGGCTGTGGGCTTCGATGGCGAGCGGATCCTTTCCCAGCAGGTAGGGGGCGACCAGTTCATGGATCTGCGCCTGCACGGCTTGGGCGCCACGAAAGGTTTCCCCCAGGCCCACCAGGCCGGTGTCGGTGTGGATCTGCACCCACAGGATGTTGGGATAGGCGGCCGCGTGGACCGTATCGACTTGCGTGATCTTCATGGGGATCGGCCTCAGGCCGTCTTGGGATGTTCCTTGACGCGGCTGACCAGCTGCGTCGGGTTGACGAACTGCAGCGCGATCAGCAGCCAGGCCAGCGTGACCGCCATGTAGACCATCGCCATCGCATCGACCGATTGCGGCGCTCGAACGCCCGCTGCGAAGACCGCGTAATACAGGGCCACCACCAGCGTCTGCGAATCCGGGCCGGCCGTCAGGAAGGTCAGCTCGAACATGCCGATGGTGCGCACCAGCACCAGCAGGGATGCCGCCAGGATGCCCGGGGCCAGCAGCGGCAACAGCACGTGCCAGAACAGCTTGAAGGTGTTGGCGCCGAACACGCGGGCGGCGGATTCGAGGTTGGCATCGATCTGCTCGATGAACGGCGTCATCACCAGGATCATGAACGGCACGGCCGGAATCATGTTCGCCAGGATCACGCCGAAGATGGTGCCCGCGATGTGGGCCTGGTACATCACGGTCGCCAGCGGAATGCCGTAAGTGATCGGCGGGATCATCAGCGGCAGCAGGAACAGCCCCATCAGCAGGTTCTTGCCGCGGAAGTTGCGCCGCGCCAGCGCGTAGGCCGCCGGCACGCCGATCAGGATCGACAGGAACACGACGGCGGCGACCACCTCGATCGTCACCCACAGCACGCTGTCGAGCTGGAACTCCTTCCAGGCGGTCTGGTACCAGTTGAACGTGTATCCATCGGGCAGCCAGGTGCCGAGCCAGCGGCGGGCGACCGAGCTGGTGCCGACCGCGGCCACCATGAACGCGACATTGACGATGAAGAAGCCCATCACCAGTGCGACCAGCGACTTCCAGAGCTTCATCAGCAGGCGATGCGTATCCATGGTCAACCTTTTCCGCCGGAGACGGGGCCCCGATAGAACATCCCTCGCGCGCCCAGGACCGCGGCAACGACGATCAGTTGCACCACGCCCATCAGCATCGCGACGGCCGAAGCCATGGAATAGTCGTAGCGCTCGAAGGCGGCCTCATACGCCGCGATCGAGATCACGCGCGTGGCGCCAGCCGGCGATCCGAGCAGGACCGCCGACGGAAACACCGAGAAGGCCTGCACGAACGACAGCGCGAAGGCCATCGCCAGTCCCGGCACCAGCAACGGCAGATAGATGTGGCGGAACTGGTTCCACGGCGTTGCGCCCAGGGTCGAGGCAGCGCGTGGCAGGTTGGGGTCGATGCCGGTGATGTACGACAGCGTGAGCAGGAACGCGAACGGGAAACCCGAAATGATCAGCGAGATCAACACGCCCCAGTAGTTGTGCGTCAGCCGGATCGGGCCTTCGTAGATGTGCAGCCACTGGAGCGACTGCGACAGCCAGCCCTTGGGGCCGAAGTAGCCGAGCATGCCCTCGGCGATCAGGACGGTGCCCAGCGTCAACGGAATCACCAGCAGCGTGGTGATCAATTTCTGGAAGCGGCTGCTGCGGCGCATCTGATAGGCGATCGGCAGCGCCACGCCGACGTTGATCACGGTGGCGGGAATGGCCAGCTTGAGCGTGGTCCACACCGTGTCGCGCAGGTTGTCGGTGGTGAAGAACTGCGTGTAGTTCGCCAGCCAGTTGCCTTCCATCGGACGGAACGACAACTGCAAGCCGTAGAGAAACGGGTAGACGAACAGCACCACCATGAACAGCGTCGCCGGCACCAGCAGCAGCAGGGACCGGTCGAACGAGGACGGGCTGGCGCTGGTCATGGCGCCATGCCCGCGGCTGCATCGACTGGATAGGCCAGCGCCTTGTCCGGCGCAATGGCCAGCGTGACCGGATCGCCGACCCGCAGGCGCGCCGTCGTGCGCACGATCAGCATGAGGCCGCCGGCCACCTCGACGTCGACGATGTTGTCGTGGCCGCAGTATTCGACATTGAGCACCTGGGCGGCGAAGCTGTTGTCCATCGGTGAGGAGACGACGTCGAATTCCTCGGGCCGGATTGCGAGCATCGCCTTGCCGCCGGTCAGCGGCTGCATCGCCCGCGCGTTGAGCGCCAGGCCGCTGCCGACGAGTTGCACCGACGCGCTGCCCCCCGAGCGCACGTTCAGCGCCACCAGGTTGCGATAGCCCATGAAGCGGGCCACGTCCAGATTGGCCGGCTCCGCGTAAATGCGCTGTGGTTCGGCAATCTGCTGCGCCACGCCGTCCTTCATGACGACCACGCGATCGGCCAGCGACAGCGCCTCATCCTGGTCGTGGGTGACGTAGATCGTCGATCGTCCCAGCTCGCGGTGAATGCGCCGGATCTCGGCGCGCATCTCCAGCCGCAACTTGGCGTCGAGATTCGACAAGGGCTCGTCCATCAACACCAGGGGCGGCTCGATGACGATCGCCCGGGCGATCGCGACCCGCTGCTGCTGTCCGCCGGACAACTGGCCGGGCAGCTTGTGCGCCTGCGAGTTCAGCTGCACCAGATCCAGCGCCCGCTTCACGCGCTGCGCCGACTCGGCGGCGGGCACGCCGCGCATCGCCAGCCCGAACGCGACATTGCGCGCCACGCTCATGTGCGGAAAGAGCGCGTAGTTCTGGAACACCATGCCAAAGCCCCGTTTTTCAGGTGGCAGCACATCGATGCGCGTGTCGTCGAGCCAGATGCTTCCATCCGTCAAGGGCAGCAGGCCGGCCAGGCAATTCAGCGCCGTCGACTTGCCGCAGCCCGAGGGTCCGAGCAGCGCGATGAACTCGCCGCGCTTGACCGTCATGGTCAAGGCATTGAGCGCGGTGAAGCTGTGCACGCCCTTGCCCGCGGCAAAGCGGCGGGTGACGCCATCGAGGCGCAACTCGGAAAAGTTTGAAGTCATGGAGACGCAATTCTGGAAAAAGAATCAGCCGGCAAGCGCCCACGTGGGCGCTTGCGGCGTCGGTCGGGCGCGCAGTGCGCGCCGCGAATCACTTGGTCTTGCGGGTGCCGATGTCCTGGTCCCAGCGGCGGAATGCATCGACCATGGCCTTGGGCTCGAGCGGCACGGCATGAGGGAACTGGGCCAGCCACTTGTCGTAGTCAGGCCGTCCGAACTCCTTGATCACGTCCTGGCTTTCCTTGGGTGCCAGCGACAGCGGCACGTCCTTGACCGCGGGGCCCGGATAGAAATAGCCCTTGTCATAGGTCATCGCCTGCTGCTGCGGCTTGAGCAGGAAAGCCATCAGGTCCAGCACCACCGCTTGCTTCTCCGGCGGGACGCCCTTGGGAATCACGATGTAGTGCGCGTCGTTGACCCACGTCATGCCCTTGAACGGCAGCACCTGGAAGTTCTTCGGCACGATGCCCAGCGCCCTGGGGTTGATGTCCCAGCCCGTCACCGTCAGCGTCATGTCGCGCGAGCCTTCGCCCAGTTCCTTCATCACGGCTGCGGTTCCCGTCGGGTAGTACTCGATGCAGGCGTCGAGGTCCTTCAGATAAGCCCAGGTCTTGTCCCATCCGTTGATCGGATCGGCAGGATTCTTGTCACCCAGCAGATAGGGCAGCCCCATCATGAAGGTGCGCCCCGGACCGGAGTTGGCGGGCCGTGCATAGATCAGCTTGTTGGGATTGGCCTTGCACCAGGCCAGCAGTTCCTGGGGCGTCGTCGGCGGCATCTTGACCTTGTCGGGGTTGAACTCGACCAGCGGGCCGGCAGGCATGAAGACGATGGCCAGGCCGTGATCCTTCGCCAGCGCGTGCATCTTGTAGGCGTTGGGAAGGTAGTTCTCCTGCAGCTTGGGGAACTTGGCCGCGTGATCGGGGAACAGCTTGACCCACAGGTTCATCTCGAGGCCGGCGGCGAGCGCATCGGTACCGACAATGATCATGTCGATGTCACTGCGGCCCGCGTTCTGCATCGCCTTGATCTTGGCCGGGATCTCTGGCGCGGGCGCCTTGGTGAAGGTGAACTTGGACACCAGCTTGGGGTTCTGCGCCTGGTAGGCCTCGAAAGCCCCCTGCGTCAGCGCCAGGTTGCCAGCGGCGTCGATCACGTTGATCACCACCGGAAACTTTGGCAGTTCCTGCGCCTGGACCAGGCCGATGCCGGACCAGCTCGCCGCCCCGAGAACGGCCGCAATGATGGCGTGGCGATGCCGCAAGAAGGAAGCTTGGCGCATTCGGAATCTCCTGATGGATTGGCTTGGCAAGCGGAGATTTTGTAAGACAACTTTTCAGTTGTCACGCGGGTTTTTGCTGAGCCCGCAGACCGCGGCACCGCTGGCGGACACAAGGACACTGCGGAATAGTGACTCGCTGCTCTCGGTCCAATTACGAACATCCGCTATAGTTGTCTGACAAAGACTTTCGGGTACCGGTTCAATGGCGGAACACTTGCTAGACGTCAATGGCGGCACATTGCCCGACCAGATCTACTCCCGGATGGTCGAAGCCATCCTGCGCGGGGACTACGTCGACTCGAAAAAGTTGCCGACGGAAAGCGAACTGGCCTCCCAGTTCGGGGTCTCGCGGCCGACCGTCCGGGAGGCGCTGTCGAGGCTGCGATCGGATGGAATCATCGAGTCCCGGCGCGGCTCCGGCAGCCACGTCGTGCGCGCCCCCGGCACACCGGCATCGAGCATGCCACCCATCAGGAACTATTCGGACATCGAGCGGTATTACGCCTACCGCACAGTTGTTGAATCGGGGGCGGCGGCCGCTGCTGCGGAGTCCCGCACTGCCGACGACCTGGCGTCGATCAGGGCCTGCCTGGAAGCGCAGACCCTGGCAATGGAGGGTGGAAACAAAGGCATCGAAGACGACGTCCGGTTCCATATGGCGATTGCGAGGGCCTCGCACAACCAGTTCTTCGTGGCCGCCGTTGAAACGAGTGTCGCGCCCATCAGGCAATTCATGGAACTCGCGCGCAGCGTGCGATCGAAGATGACCATCGAGCGTGTCCGGCTGGTCCGGATCGAGCACCAGCAGATCCTCGACGCCATCGAGAGGCGATCCCCTGCCGACGCCGCCGAGGCAACACGGGTCCATATCCTCAACGCCAAGCGACGGATCTTCGACGCAGCGAAATTGCGGTAGATCGCGAGGGCCTGGCCGAGAACTCAATCCTGAATTCGCTGGTTGGGCTCACCAAGACTGACATCGTCCGCCCTTCGCTCAATGGCGTGGATTCGCCGCTGCATGCCAAATTGCCCTCCGGGTTGGACGTCTGGCTGGTGGCCGCATCCTGCCGCCCACGCTGGCGCCACTGGGCAATAGCGGGCCTGCAGCGGACGCTCGATACCCGGAGTRGCAGGCACCCGCGGAACTGTGGAAAAGGCAAGCTGTCGAAGAAGGAGCGTGAGGCGCTCGAGTCGGTGATTCGTCGCATACGGCAGCACAGCGTGATGTGATGCGAGCGAAGATCGCGTTGATGGTTCATCAGGGTCAAACGACATCGGCGATCGCCTCGACGTTGGGGCTGTCGCGCCCGACCGTGACGCTGTGGCGTGAGCGTCTGGCGCGCCTGGGGGTGGCGGGTCTGCAGGAGGAGCAACGCCCGGGTCGTCCGCGACGCCTTGGCGAGCAACAGCGACTGCAGTTGCTTGCCCTGGCGTGCGAACCGAGCAGGGATGCCGGCCGAGGCCTGGCGACGCTGGATGAACTGTGCGCTCGCGCGGTCAAGCAGGGCGTGGTCGAGCGCATCAGCCGCAGTCACCTACAACGCATTCTGCAAGCCGGCGATGTGCGACCGCACCACGTACGACAGTGGCTGCATTCGCCGGACCCCCAGTTTCGCGAGAAGGTCAATGCCATCTGCACGCTGTACCGTCGCGCCCCCAAGAGGCCGACCGCGCCCCCCAGCCCGGGCGCCCCCGGCGCCACGAGTTCGAGTACATCCGCCATGGCACTCAGGCACTGACCGCAGCGCTGGACGTGCATTCGGGACGGGTGCTGGCGCGCTGCACCGATCGGCGCACCCAGGGTGACCTGGTCGCCTTCATGGAAGACGTCGCGCGCACGTATCCCAAGGGCCGCGTGCATGTCATCTGGGACAACCTCAACACCCATCGCGCGTACGGCGTGTGGAAGAACTTCAACGCCCGCCACGACGAGCGCTTCGTCTTTCACTTCACGCCCCTGCATGCCAGTTGGGTCAATCAGATCGAACTGCTGTTCGGCATCTATGCGCGTCGCGTACTGCGCCACGCCAGCCATCGCTCGGTCGCTCACCTGCGCCAGCGCACGGAGGAATTCATCGCCCAGCGCAACGTCTCACCCAAGCCGTCTCGCTGGACGTTTGCCGGCTTTGAGCTGCAAACTGGCGAGCCCAAACACTTCACCACCCATGCCCGTAACCCTGTCGCCCGATCGAGCCGCTGAACTGCAGCGCCTGCTGGCCGAACTCACCGGCCATACCGCAGCCCATGTCAGGCCTTACGGCAAGCATCTGCTCATTCAGATGCAACGCGACGACGCCCTCGACACCGTCGCGCGTCTGACCGAAACCGCCCGGCACCACTACACCGCCGCATTCCGTACCCACAGCGGCCGCTGGGAGCCTCTGCCTGCCGCCGGCAACATGCGCCAAACCGCCGAGGCTGTCGTCACCATGCTGGCTTCGTATCTCGATCCAAGCATGTAAGCYTATTTACGGGATGTCGTACTAGTTTGAAAAGGCAGGGCTTTGGCTCTCAGTTGAGGGGCGGGGGCAGACGCCTCGCGGCTCGCCACTCGGCGTGGCAGGTCTTCGCTCGGTGCGCTCGCTCGATTCGCTTCCTGATCTCTTCGTAGGGCGTGTACCCGTTGTCTGTGACGCTCGAGTGCCATGGCGTCCAGTCGAAGCTGCCCCGCTCGACCGATCCAACGACAAGAAAGCGCATGGCGTCTGACACGCGCATGCCTTCACGCCGACAGATGTCTTCGAGGCGTCGCAGAACGGCTTTGTCAACGCGCAGCGCCAGCGTCACGGCTCGGTCTCGCCGCGGCGACCCCACTTCGACCACGTCGCCGGATTCGCGCAAACCCGACAACCCTCCTTCGCCTGAATGTGGACTTCGGTGCTTCCCCGATGCGTGGCGCCGCGGGTCTGGCTGGATCGGGATCGATAAGGGCGCGTTATGGTGCCCAACAGTCGGCCCTCGCTGAATCCCGGACTTCGGTAGCCTTCACGGGTCACGAGGGATGGGTGGCGTGCCGAACTGCATTCGACAACGCCCAGGCGGCCCGGCGTCGGGCTTGTCGCTCGTAGGTGCCTCAGGCGGGGCGGCGGGCAGGAGCCGGCCGGTACTATTGCCATCTTCCTGAGTTTCTGTTGCTGGTGCGCTGTGGTCACCCTACCATCCGGCCTATGAAATCCCGTCTCCGCACCTGGTCCTCCGGCGGACTGCGTCGCTGCAGGTGGGGCGTGCTCGGCGCAGGCTTGCTAGGCGCAGCCGTCGCTTTCGCCTCGTCCCTGGTGGACATCTCTGCTCCCGCAGGGCCGTACTCACTGAAAGGGTTCGCGCCCGGCCAGGCCATGGCTGATTGCCCTGTCCAATGGCAGAAGTACCGCAACGATGCCGGCTTCTCGTGCATCCAGCATGGAGGCAAGCTGGCCTCCCGGCCGATCCAGGCGACCTTTCTTCGGATCGAGAGCGGCAAGCTCCTGAGCGTCTGGATCGACATGAAGGACCCCGGTGATTGGGTGCATGTCCAGAGTGTCCTCGCGCAGAAGTACGGGCGCCCCGCGTTCGACCAAGGGGCCAGCCGGGCATGGGTAACTCCGGATGCGCAACTGTCGGTGGGAAATTCCGGGGGGGTATTGCTGCTCGGGTCCTGGAAGGCGCGGCAAGGTGCGACCGAAGCTGCAGTGGATCTCTGATGCTTCGCTTTCACGGTTCGCTGATGGGTCTGACGGGCGTGTTGTCAGTCAGCATCCGTGCGGCTCGTGGAATCGTCGGCAGCGCCCTGTCCGTCAGCATCAGGCGCTGCCGATGCCCTGTGTTAGAGCCGCCCGTCCGCCGCTCCTTCCTAACTACTCGCAGTGGCCATCGCGAACTCCGCCCCCTTTTCAATGCACTCTGGCCTAGATGCGCCGGCTGAACTCGCGCGCCAAGTTTCCGTCGCGCGTGAAGCACGAAACGCCGCTGCCGAACTCGTGCGCGTTGACTGGGTCCACCGCTTCCTTGAGGTGGCCGCTCAGGCGCCTGCAGCGTTCGGTTTCGATGTCGCTCGGCCTTTTCTACACGGCGCACTGCATGTAAATTTCCTCGATGCTTCTGCCCCTGCAGGCCTATCCCGCAACTTTCGTCATCGTCAGTTCGGTCTTGCTGTACATCTCGCGGGGAGCGATCACGCGACCGCGCTCGCACGGCTTCTATCGCTTCTTCGCGGTGGAGTGCATCTTCGGCCTGATCTGGATCAATCTGCCGGTTTGGGGCGACGATCCTCTGCTGTCACCGAGCCAGTTCCTGGCGCAGCTGTTCCTCATCACGTCGGCTTGGCTTCCGCTGCATGCGGCACGCCGCCTGAGAGGGCTGGGCCAGCCGAGCAGCGCCCGCAAGGACGAGGCACTGATCGGATTCGAGAAGACCACTCGACTGGTAACGACAGGAGCCTTCAAATACATCCGCCACCCGATGTACACGGCGCTGATCTGCCTTGCCTGGGGGGTCTTTCTGCAGCGCTTCACCTGGCTGGGCTTGCTGCTGGTGTTGGCATCGACTGCGCTGATCTTCGTCACCGCCAAGCGCGAGGAGAAAGAGTGCATCGAACATTTCGGCGATGCCTACCGTGACTACATCCGCCGCACACAACGCTTCGTACCCTACCTACTCTAGTGGCCACGCGACCAGCCGCCTCTAGGGGGCGGGTCATTCGCCCAGGCCCGCTTCTCTCAGGCAGTTAGGCAGCGAAAGCCGTCCGCCCGCAATGAACGCGAATGACTGCAATCGACCGCCCTGCGAAAGTTCATGGCGCGCTACCCCCCGTCGTCAAGAAAGCCAGATGTCGCTAGCGCTTGGATCGTTCGGGTGGAGAGAGGGCCGCGATGCAGTGGCGTACGACGAAGCCGCCTCGTCGCTCGGGTGGCTGGCCGCCAAGCTGGCGGCGATTGACCGGCGTCAGGTGCTCATCGGTTCGCAGGAGCTGCTGCAGGCGTTTGCGTCCTCTCACCGTCGACGGACGGAGCCGTACGGCGCGAACACTTCCACCGTCCAGTCGACAAAGGCGCGCAGCTTGGCGCTCAGGTGCCGGCTGGGCGGGTAGGCCACCGACACGGGCATCGGCGGCGGTTCCCAGTCGGCCAGCAACTCGACCAGCGCCCCGCTCTCGACGTGCGGCTGCGCCATGAAGGCGTAGGTCTGCGCCACGCCGAGCCCGGTCAGCAGCGCCGTCAGGTGGGCCGTGCTTTCGTTGACCGCGATGACCGCATGCCCATTGATCTCGATGCGCTCGTCGCCGCGCTCGTAGCGCGGCGGAAAGTAGCGCCCCGTGTGCGACGAGAAATAGCTCACCACCCGGTGCCCGTCGAGCAGGTCGGCCGGCGTCGCGGGCACACCGTGGCGCTTCAGGTAGTCGGGCGTCGCGCAGGTCATGTAGGGCATCTGCGCAACGCGGCGCGCCACCAGCGACGGATCGCTCAGCACGCCGCCGCGGAGCACGCAATCCACCCCTTCGCCGATCAGGTGGACCGGCCGGTCGCTCACACCGAGCTCGAGCAGGATGTCCGGGTAGCGCACGTGGAACGCCGGCAGCCTGGGAATCAGGATTCGGTTGGCCAGCGAGGAGCCGATGTCCACGCGCAGACGGCCTCTGGGGCTGGCCTGTGCATTCGTGACATCGGCCTCTATGTCGTCGATCTCGGCCAGCACCCGCGAGATGCGCTCGTAGTAGGCCGCGCCCTCCGGCGTCACCGTGACACGCCGCGTCGTACGCTGCAGCAGCTTCACACGCAAGTGGCTCTCAAGTTGCTGGACCAGCTTGGTCACGCTGGGCTTTGGCATCTGCAGCAAATCGGCCGCCCGCGTGAAGGTGCCGGCTTCGACGACCCGGGCGAACACGCGCATGGCTGCGATTTGGTCCATCGCCGAATTATTGGCGAAGTGGAAATAAACATGTCCCGCCCACCATCTTGGTCAGCGCAGGGTCCGAACCGACACTTCATGCCTTCGCCACTCACCTCCTGGCTTTCCGCCCCCTTCCATCCCGTAACCGGCAAGCGATCCGCGCCCTATCGCGATGCCAATGGCGCACGGCGCATACAAGCGTCTGCACTCCGACTACAGGGCTAACCAAACCGAAAAGGAATCCGAAATGACCACCAAAATCCAAACCGTTCTGCTGACTGGAAAGACGCATACGACGGCCAGCCGCCATGAGGGCACCCCGCGTGGCGATGACCGCGTTGACATCGGCGCGCGTCAAGGTAGTTGTCGCCTCGTTCATGCAGCCAACGGCTGTATGTTTGATGCCCTCGAATGTGTCTGAACGATGCAGTCACGTTCGGGGTTGAGGGTCACGGCGCCGACGGGCGACCAGTCGCGAGTAGACCCGGACCAACGCGCCGGGTTGAGCGCCCGGGCACGGGTGTACAACTC
>NZ_JBFUCJ010000115.1:0-21996 GCF_056405295.1 Variovorax sp. P1_H2
GTCCTACCGGGTCGGCAGCGTCGCCTGGTCGATGAAGCATTTCCAGCAGGGGCTGTTCACCCCATCGGCCTTCCAGGCCGCCGAGGTGGCGGCCAAGGCGGTGCTCGACGACGCCCTGGGCACCTACGTGCCCGACCGCTGGGACGTCGCGTACGGCGCCTCGGGCACCATCGGCGCCGTCGGCGACGTGCTGGCCGCGGCCGGCAACGAGCCCGGCCTGATCACGCGCGATGGCCTCGACTGGCTGGTCGACCGCCTGCTGCGGGCCGGCAGCGCCGACCGGCTGCGCATCGAGGGCATGCGGGAAGACCGCAAGGCGGTGATCGGCGGCGGCGTCAGCGTGCTGCGCGCGGTGTTCGACCTGCTCGAGATCGAGGAGATGCGGGTCGCCCAGGGCGCGCTGCGCCACGGCGTGCTGTATGAATTGCTGGAGCGCGACGACACCGTGGCCGACCTGCGCACCGCCACCGTGGCCCGGCTCGCAACCCGCTTCCCGGTCGATGCCGCCCAGGTCAAGCGGGTCGGCGAAACCGCGGCCTCGCTCTACGTGCAGCTGAATCCGGCGGCGCGCGGCGGCAGCACCACCAGCCGCGCCGGCCGGGCGCTGCGCAAGCTGGGCTGGGCCGCGCAACTGCACGAGATCGGGGCCCAGATCTCCCACAGCGAATACCACAAGCACGGCGCCTACATCCTGGACAACGCCGATGCACCCGGCTTCGCGGTCAACGAGATGCACGCGCTGAGCCAGCTGGTGCTGGGGCATCGCGGCAAGCTGCGCAAACTGGAAAGCGCCCTGGACGACGAGGCTTTCGTCGCGCAGCTGGTCGCCTTGAGGCTGGCCGTGATCCTCTGTCACGCGCGCCGCGACCCGGACCTGCAGGGCTTCACGCTCGAACGCCCCGATGCGCGGCGCTTCGTCATCGGCTGCCGGCCCGACTGGTCGGCCCTGTTCCCGCAGTCCTCGCACCTGTTGCGCGAAGAAGTGCTGGCCTGGCAAAAGACCCCGTGGCGGGTCGAGCTCGCGGGATTCTGAGGGGCCTTGCGCCCCGACGACGCTACAGAAGCTCGGGCGCCTGCACGGTCACCAGCACGGTCTGCACGTCGCCGTCGCGCTCGCGCGTGCGGACCCACCAGACGGCGCCCTTGCGCACCGGGCAGCTGTCCTGCTGCAGCCCCAGCAGCCGCGAGATCGCCTGGCCGAATGAAGGCTGGTGGCCGACCATCAGCACCACCGACTTCCCGTTCGGCCAGCCGGCGGCCTCCAGCAGCGCGTCGGGCGTGGTGTCGGGCGCGAGTTCGGCGCGCATCTTGAACTTGCGCCCGAGCGCCTGCACCGTCTGCTCGCAGCGCCGTGCCGGGCTGCAGACGATGCGGGTGCCCTCGGGCAGTTGCCGGTCGAGCCAGGCGGCCATCCGCTTGGCCTGCTTCTCGCCGCGGGCGGTCAGCGAGCGCTGCAGGTCGTCGCAGCCTTCGGTCCAGTCTTCCGCCTCGGCATGGCGCCAGAAAATGAGGTCCATGGTTCAGTCCAGTGATACCGCGCGGCTGCTCCCGCGCGATGCGTAGCGGTTCATAAGCGCGGTCTGGGCGCCATGGACCTCGATGGCCCGCGACGCGCCCTCCTCGCCCGCATGCGTGTCCTGGTCGACCCGGTGGTAGGCACCGTCGGCGCCGAGGTCCCAGGCGTCCCGGCCATCGTGCAGGTAGGCCACCAGGCACTCGTCGATGAGCCTCTGGCGCAGCACCGGGTCGGTCACCGGCCAGGCCAGTTCGATGCGCCGCAGCATGTTGCGGTTCATCCAGTCGGCGCTCGACAGGTACAGCGCCTCGTCTGCGCCGTGGCGGAAATAGAAGACCCGCGAGTGCTCGAGAAAGCGGCCGATCACCGAGCGCACGCGGATGTTGTCGGTCAGGCCCGGCACCCGGGCCGGCAGGGTGCAGGCGCCGCGCACGATGAGATCGATCTTGACGCCGGCCCTTCCCGCGCGAACCAGCGCGGCGACCAGCGCCTCGTCGGTCAGCGCGTTCATCTTGACGACGATGCGGGCGGTTTCGCCGGCCGCCGCCGCGGCGCCGAGCGCATCGATGCGCGCAATCAGGTTGCGGTGCAGGTCGAAGGGCGCCAGCCACATGCGATGCAGCTTCGGCAGCCGGCTCTGGCCGGCCAGGTGGACGAACACCGCCTCCATGTCGGAGGTCAGCAGCGGGTCGGCCGTGAGGTGGCTGATGTCGGTGTAGAGCGCGGCGGTGCGCGGGTTGTAGTTGCCGGTCGACAAATGGCCGTAGCGCTGCATGCGCTTGCCCTCGCGGCGCGTCACCAGCAGCATCTTGGCGTGCGTCTTCAGGCCGACCACGCCGTAGACCACCTGGACGCCGATCGACTCGAGCATCTCGGCCCAGTTGATGTTGGCCTCTTCGTCGAAGCGCGCCTTGAGCTCCACCACCACCGTCACTTCCTTGCCGCGTCGGACGGCCTCGCGCAGCAGGTCCATCAGCTCCGAATCGGTGCCGGTGCGGTAGATGGTCTGCTTGATCGCCAGCACCTGGGGGTCCTGCACCGCCTCGCGCAGGAAGGCCAGCACGCCGGCGAAGCTCTCGAAGGGCTGGTGGATCAGCACGTCGCCGCGCTGCAGCCGGTCGAAGAAGGACTGGCCCGGCGACAGCGTGATCGGATAGGACGGCAGGTACGGCGGAAACCGCAGCTGCGGCTCGTCGAGCAGGTCGATCAGCTGCGTCAGGCGCGCCAGGTTGACCGGGCCGTGCACGCGGTAGAGCGCCTGCGGCGGCAGCTCGAACTGCGCCAGCAGGAAGCTCGCCAGCGACTCGGCACAGCTGGCCGACACTTCGAGCCGGACGGCCTGGCCGAAATGGCGGTGCTGCAGGCCCTGGCGCAGCGCGGTGCGCAGGTTGCGCACGTCTTCCTCGTCGACCGCCAGGTCGGAATGGCGCGTCACGCGGAACTGGGAGAACTCGCCCACCTCGCGGCCCGGGAACATGCTCGACAGATGGGCCCGCACCACGCTGGACAGCGCGATGACGAGCGTCTTGCCGCCCGACAGCCTGGCCGGCAGGCGGATCACCCGCGGCAGCACGCGCGGAACCTTCAGGATCGCGATCGGATTCTCGCGGCCGAAGGCGTCCTTGCCGCCCAGCCGGACGATGAAGTTGAGCGACTTGTTGGCGACCTGCGGAAAGGGATGGGCCGGATCGAGCCCGACCGGGATCAGGAGCGGGCGAACCTCGCGCTCGAAATACTCATGCACCCATTTGCGCTGGGCCGGATTGCGCTCGCCGTGCGAGATGATGTGGATTCCCACGCCGGCGAAGGCCGGGATCAGGCCGTCGTTGTAGAGCGCGTATTGGCGCCCCACCAGCGTATGGGCCGCCTCGGCGAGACGCTCGAAGGACGCGACCGTATAGCTGCCCTTCTGCTCGCCGGCCACGCCTGCCGCCAGATGCGGCGCGGCCCGCACCTCGAAGAATTCGTCGAGGTTGGCGGACACGATGCAGAGGTAGCGCAGCCGCTCGATCAGCGGCACCTCGGCGCGATAGGCCCAGTCGAGCACGCGCTCGTTGAAGGCCAGGATCGCATGGTCCCGATCGAGCAGGGTCAGGGGAGCTTCGGCTTCGGCAATAACAGGCGTTGTCTCGGAAGTGGCTGGCGGCATGAAGAAGGATTCTGTAACAACCGTCGCAGGAATGCGCAACGGTCGCAGCATGCCAGTGTCGAGGACGAACATGACATTTTTGTGACGGTTGCGTGACGGAATCCCGACCGGACACGCGCGCTCAGCGTGCCGAGAAGTGCCGCCTGTAGCGGGCCGGCAGTTCGTCGATGCGCATCAGCATGGGCAGGTCGGCGGTGTTGAAGTCCGGATCCCAGGCCGGCGGGCCCAGCACCTTGGCGCCAAGCCGGAGATAGCCCTTGATCAGCGCCGGCGGCTCGACCTCGAGCGCCTCATCGAGCTGGTGCACCGGCAGCGGCAGCCGCGGCTGCACCTGGTACTGGATCGGCGCCATGTGCGTCGCCGACAGCTGGCGCCAGATGCTGGCTGCGGCGTCGCCGCTGGTCACGCCGTGGTGCCACATCGGGATGCTGGCGCAGCCGATCATGGTGTCGAGCTTGTTGCGGGCCATGAAGCCGGCCAGTGCGCCCCACAGCGCCAGGATCACGCCGCCCTGGCGATGATCGGCATGCACGCAGCTGCGGCCCAGCTCGACCATGCGCTCGCGCAGGTCGCGCAGCCGGGTCAGGTCGAACTCGATGTCGCTGTAGGTGCTGCCGACGCGCCGGGCCTGGGCCGGCGTCAGCACCCGGTAGGTGCCGATCACCTGGCCACTGGCGCCGTCGCGCACCAGCAGGTGCTCGCAGAAGTCGTCGAAGAGATCGACGTCATGGCCGGCGACCGGCGTCGCCAGCCGCGCGCCCATTTCGCCCGCGAACACCTCGTAGCGCAGGCGCTGGGCGGCGCGCACCTCGTCCTGATGGCGGGCCCAGCCCACGCTGATGCCGCCGGCGGCGTCGACGGCGCCGGTCGGCGCGCGAGGCACGGGTATTGCATCGGGTCCGCGTGCCGGGTCGGGCACGGGCCACAGGGCGCCGCGCAGGCCCAGCTGGGAGAACGGGAAAGTCGGCGTGGGCAGTTCTTTCATGGGGAGCCTTTCTGCGGACGCAGTCTGGTCACCGGCGATGAAGCGGGCATGTCGGTTCGGAGTCAATTGCATGACGGCACGCGGTCTCGCCCGCTTCGGCGTTTAATGCCGCAGATGCGTTCCATGGAGTTGTGATGGCCACCGAAACAAGAATCGAAGTCGAGACCCGCCGCCACCAGATGTTTCCGGTGCTGAGCGCCGCGGACATCGGGCGCATCCGGCGCTTCGGCAGCGTGCGGCGCTACGCGCGCGGCGACTGCCTGTTCCGCGCCGGCGAGCCCGGGCCGGGGATGTTCGTGGTACTCGAGGGCGTGGTGGCGATCACCCAGCGCGACGGCCTCGGCCACGTGGTGCCGATCGAGCACCAGGGGCCGGGCCAGTTCCTGGCCGAGGTCGCCCAGCTCTCGGGCCGGCCGGCCCTGGTCGACGGCCACGCCGAGGAAGACGTCGAGACCCTGCTGGTGCCGCCGGACCAGCTGCGGGCGCTGATCATCGCCGAGGCCGACCTGGGCGAGCGGCTGGTGCGGGCGATGATCCTGCGCCGCGTGGCGCTGATCGAATCGGGTGCCAGCGGGCCGGTGCTGATCGGGCCGCCGCAATCGGCCGAGGTGCTGCGGCTGCAGAATTTCCTGGGCCGCAACGGCCATCCCTACCAGGTGGTCGACGCCACCCGGGACGTCGATGCTGCCGCGCTGCTCGAGCAGTACGGCGAAGCCGAGCTGCTGGTGGTCTGCCCCGACGGCACCGTGATGCCGAATCCCACCGAGCACGCGCTGGCGCGCTGCCTGGGCATGGTCGACAGCATCGCGCACGACGACCTGTTCGACGTCCTGGTGGTCGGCGCCGGACCGGCCGGCCTGGCGACCGCGGTCTATGCGGCCTCCGAGGGCCTGCGCGTCCTCGTGGTCGACTGCCGCTCCTTCGGCGGCCAGGCCGGCGCCAGCGCGCGGATCGAGAACTACCTGGGCTTCCCGACCGGCATCTCGGGCGGCGCGCTGGCCGGGCGCGCCTACGTGCAGGCGCAGAAGTTCGGCGTCGAGATGCTGATCCCGGCGCAGGTCGAATCGCTCGACTGCACGGCCGCCGAAACGCGGGGAGAACTCTCCGTGCGGCTGACCGACGGCCGGCGCCTGAAGTCGAGGACGCTGGTGATCGCCAGCGGTGCGCGCTACCGCCGGCCCGAGGTGCCGCGGCTGTCCGATTTCGAGGGCCGGGGCATCTGGTACTGGGCCTCGGCACTGGAGGCCAAGCTGTGCTCCCGGCAGGAGGTCGCGCTGGTGGGCGGCGGCAACTCGGCCGGCCAGGCCGCGGTGTTCCTGTCCCAGCATGCCGCCAAGGTGAACGTGCTGGTGCGCGGCCCCTCGCTGGCCGCGACCATGTCGCGCTACCTGATCGACCGCATCGAGGCCAGCGACAACATCGAGCTGCATCCGTACACCGAGCTGGTGGCGCTCCACGGCGAGCCGGGCAGCGGCCTGAACGGCGCGACCTGGCGCGACCGGCGCAGCGGCCAGCTGGAAGACTGCCCGGCACGCAACATCTTCCTCTTCATCGGCGCGGTGCCCGAGACCGACTGGCTCGAGGGCTGCGGCGTCGCCCTCGACAAGCACGGCTTCGTGCTCACGGGACAGGCGGCGCGCGGCGGCTTTCCGGCCAAGACCGCGGCCGYGCTCGAGTCCAGCGTGCCCGGCGTGTTCGCGGTCGGCGACGTGCGCTCGGGCTCGGTCAAGCGGGTCGGCGGCGCCATCGGCGAAGGCGCCGCGGTGGTCGCGCTGATCCATCAGCACCTGGCGCCGGCGGCGACAACGGCCTGAGACGCGCGTTCGCAAGGAAAGCTCGAGCCGGGCGAGGACCGGATGGGGTGCCATGCGCGCGGGCGACAGGTCGGGCAGGCCGAAGCCAGGGTCCGCCTGCACGAAATTGCGGCCGGGGCTATGCTGGCCGGCCTTTCGTTCACCCTCCTGGATTCCTCGGACATGACCCAAGCCCCCATCGACGTCTATTCCTGGCCCACGCCCAACGGCCACAAAGTTCACATCATGCTGGAGGAGTGCGGCCTCCCCTACCGCGCCCATCCGGTCAACATCGGCAAGGGCGACCAGTTCGAGCCCGCCTTCCTGAAGATCAGCCCGAACAACAAGATTCCGGCCATCACCGATCCCGACGGACCGGACGGCAAGCCGATCTCGCTCTTCGAGTCGGGCGCAATCCTGGTCTACCTGGCCGGCAAGACCGGCAAGCTCCTGCCGACCGGCGACCGCGAGCGCTACGAGGTGCTCCAGTGGCTGATGTTCCAGATGGGCAGCGTCGGCCCGATGCTCGGCCAGGCGCACCACTTCCGCATCTATGCGCCCGAGAAGATCGGCTACGCCATCGACCGCTACAGCAACGAGGCCAGGCGCCTCTATGGCGTGATCGACAAGCAGCTGTCGAGCAGCAAGTTCATCGCCGGCAAGAGCTATTCGATCGCCGACATCGCGATCTTTCCGTGGCTGCGCAGCTGGGAGAACCAGGGCATCGTCCTCACCGACTACCCGCACCTCAAGCGGTGGTTCGACGCGATCGCCGCGCGGCCGGCGGTGCAGCGCGGCGTCAAGGTGCTGGCCGACCTGCGGCAGCCGATCACGGGCGACAAGGAGCGTGAGGTCTTGTTCGGCAACACGCAATATCAGCGTCGATGAGGCAGGCCCGCCGGCTCGTCCCCGATTCGCAGGTTAGAATGGAAGGCTCGTCGGGGTGTAGCGCAGCCTGGTAGCGCATCTGGTTTGGGACCAGAGGGTCGAAGGTTCGAATCCTTTCGCCCCGACCATCAAAAAGTGAACGCCTGCAAGGACTTAGCTTCTTGCAGGCGTTTTGCGTTTCGGACCGCAAATTTCTAACGATTCGGCATCCTTCTAACGGTCAGCCGTGTGCCAGCAGCATCTTCATGAATGTGATGCCGTTGCGCTGGCCCTTGTCCTCGTCGCAGTTGTTGAAAATGAGGTGCGTGTTGCGCACTTTGTACGCCAGGCGCACCACCTCGACCATGATTTCCTTTAGCTCCTGATCCGGATAGTCATAGTCGAAGCGCTCGGCCGCCGACGCAGCGCCCTTGATGTTGTAGGTGTCGATGTTGCGGCCGTGCAGACGCACCAGGGCGTAGTCGGGGTTCGTGGCCTCGGCCAGCAGCGGCACGCTGTTGGCGAAGCCCTGCGGGCCGTCGATGACGGTGTGCACCGCGTGCAGCTCGCGCAGGAAATCGACCGTGCCGCCGCGGTGCGCCTCGTTGAGCCAGGACTCGTGCCGAAACTCAATGCTGACGGTGTGGCCGGCCATTTGCTCGACGCAGTGCCGCACATGGTTATGCCCTTCACGATTGCACATCAGCCACGGCGGAAACTGGAAGTGGACCAGCCCCAGCTTGCCCGCGGTCTTGAGGGGCGCCAGCGCGTCGATGAAGCGCCGCCACAGCTCGGCTCGGATCTCGGGCGGCGTACTCCGGTAGTAGAGCGTCTTGGACGTGCCCAGCGCCTCCTTGAGGTCCTTGTGCAGCACCTTGGGGTCGGTCTGGTGGCCGGTGAACAAGCGAAACGCCTTGACGTTGAACACGAAGCCCTCAGGCGTGCGCTCGGCCCAATTGTTGGCGTTGGTTGGCGTCGGGATCCCGTAATAGCTCGAGTCGACCTCGACCAACGGGAAGATCGACGAATAGAAGCGCAGGCGCGCTTCTGGCGTCTTCGCCTCCTTCGGATAGAAGCGCCCGCAGTCGATCAGCGTCTTGTCAGTCCAAGAGGCGGTGCCGACCAGGATGCTCATCGTCACATGCTATCGGCTCCAGCCACCGGGCGGCGCTCGACGAGCGCGACGGGGCACGCTCCCGCTCATGCCATAGCGGGTGTTCAGCATCGTGCACAGGTCGCCGCACAGGTGTGCTGATCAGCTACACAGCATTTCCGGTTCGCAACTCTCGAAGAGCGGCTCCAGGGCATCAGGAGGCCTTCGACGGGTGGCGGCAGCTTGTCCGGCACTGCGCAGGTCGGCCGTAATAGCCGGAACGGGCCACAGCGGCTGTACGCCTGGCCGCCGAAGCGGCGCGCCAGGAGATCAGCCCCGGGGCGCTTTCTAGATCAAACGCCGAAAGCCGGTCAATTGGTGGCGGGTTGCTTCTTGGCCGCCGCCTTGGCATCGCGCGCGCCGACCTTGGCCTGTCCCGCGGTCGCGGCCTTGCCCCCGCTGGCCTCAGGATTGAGTTCGGGGCTGGTGGCTTGGTCGCCAGCCGGCTTCTTCACCATGCCTTGGGGCTTGGCGCTGGCCTTGTTCTGGCCTGCCGTGGCAGCCTTGCCGCCGCTGGCCTCAGGATTGAGTTCGGGGCTGGTGGCTTGGTCGCCAGTCGGCTTCTTCACCATGCCTTGGGGGCGCGCTTCCACCTTGGTTTGGGCGCGATTTTGGGCCTTGCTGTTCGTCACAGGTTGTTGCTCCGACGATGCCCCCGCCGGATTTTGCGCATAGGCGCTTGCTGCGAACAGGCCGGTGATCATGACTGCGAGAAGTTTGCTCATGGATGTCCTTGGGAGTTGATCGAGTCGCCGCGCCATCAGCAGATGGCCAAAGTACAACGATGGTCTTAGCTCCATGGTTGACACAGATTCGCGACGGCGGCGGCGCAGGGCTCGGCGGACGACCGCCGGCAGCGAGAAACCGCCCGTGCCCGACCTGAATGCCGATCGGATCAGCGCCCGATCACGATCGGCGCGCCCAGACGACAGCGATCGATCACGGCCAGGTCCGGCTCTATCCCGAGCCCCGGTCCCGTCGGCACGGCCAGCTGGCCGTCGCGAGCCCGCACCGCGTCGTGGTAGGGGCTGGCCTGCAGGTCGCCGAAGAAGAGTTCAAACGGCACCTCCGGTGCGTACGCTGCAGCCAAGTGCAGCGACGCCAGAAAGCCGGGGCCGAAGTAGAAGCAGTGCGGCACATAGTCGACGCCGTGCGCGCGCGCCAGGGTCACGGCCTGAGCGACCGCCTCGATGCCGCCGAACTTGATGACGCTGGGCTGACAGATGTCGACCGCGCCCGTGCGCAGCATGGACTCCATCTCGTGGATGCCGGCGACGTTTTCGCCGGCGGCGATCGGCGTGGAGGCAGCTGCGCGCACGCGAGCCAAACCATGGAAGTCCTCCGGCGGCCATAGCGGCTCTTCCAGCCAAGCCAGCCGCGAGGCTTCCAGTGCTCGTGCGTTGTCGATCGACTGCGATACGCTCCAAGGGCAGTTGGTGTCCAGGGCCATCCACACGGACTCGCCGCAGGCGGCACGCGCAGCGCGTACGGTCTCCAGCCGGACTTCGTGCAGCTTGATGTGTCGGAACCCCTGGGCCAGGGCGCGTTCGACCGCTCGTGCGACCAACTCCGGTTCCGCGTAGCGCAGCAGGCTCGCATAGGCAGTCAGTTCGCGCGGCGCTCCGCCGAGCAGCGATGCGATCGGCAACGATGCCACCTTGCCGGCGATGTCCCACAACGCGATCTCAATGGCCGACAGCGCATAGACGACCGGGCCGCTGCGTCCATGAATGTGAAAGCGGTGCGCCATCTCGGCCATCAACGCGGACCGGTCGGAAACCTCGCGTCCGATGAACGCGGGTCCGACCAGGCTCGCCAGCGCTGCACTCGTGGTCGGACAGGCGACGTGCCCCCACCCTTCGCCCCAACCCTCGACGCCGACATCGGTGCACACGCGCACGAACAGCGAGTCCACGGACGTCCAGTTCATGCCGGCAAAGGCCTTTGGCGCCGCGCCCATGTCGAAGGGCACGCGGATGAGGTGGATCTCGATGCGCTCGATCTTCATGGCTGGACCTCTGCACCAATCGTGTGCCGTCGATGATGACGGGTTCCGGGATGTTGATCAATTCGCTCGTCGCCCTACCTGGAGAGCCGTCAGTCGCGACTGGCGGCGCCTGGCCCGTTCAGTAACTTTGACGAAGGTCAGCTTTTCTTGACGGGTTTCAAGGCATCTTTTGATCGGTTTCGCCCGACCATGAAAAAGTGAATGCCGGTAGTGACTTAGCGTCGCTACCGGCATTTTGCGTTGAGGGGCCCGGCCGCCGCCCTTCAGATTCTCGCGAGCACCACATGGGCCTGGATCTTCCCCTCGACCGCCCCGGTGCCGAAGCGCTTCGCCAGGGCTTGCGCACACGCCCTGGTGGCAGCACCAAGACCGTCCGGCGAGCGGGCCTCGATCTCGTTGCGCAGCGGCGTTCCCTGGCAATAGGCGATGGCCGGCCCCAGCGGCGACTCGGCGCGACTGCACGCCGTCACGGTCTCGAACACCGGTGCCACGATGAAGCCCGCGCCGGCCAGATCGCGCGCGATCGCCTGGCGGTCGAAGTAGCCGTGCGGCGTGCGCGCCAGGAATCGCGGCGGATCTGCGGGGTAGAGCGCGCCRAGCGCGGCAGTGATCTCCTGCGCGAACTCGTTCTCGTCGATCCGGTCCCAGACGTTGAACAGCAGCGCACCGCCGGGCCGAAGTACCCGCTGCGCCTCGGCGAAGGCGCCCGTCTTGTCGGGAAAGAACATGACCCCGAACTGGCAGACCACGAGATCGAATCCGGCATCGTCGAAGGGCAGGTGCATGGCGTCCGCCTGCTGCCAGATCACCGGACGCGCGGCGCCAACCGCAGCCGCGCGCGCCAGCATCGGCGGGTTCAGGTCGGTCGCGACCAGCTCGACCGCTGGCGGCAAGACCTTCGCCAATTCGCGGGTGACGACGCCGGTGCCGGCGGCCGTCTCGAGCACGCGAAGCGGTGCCAGCGCCGCCGCCCGGCGCGCGAGATCGACCGCGCAGGGCGCGAAGATCAGCGGCACCAGGCGGGTGTCGTACAGCTCCGGGATCGAGCCGGCGAACATCGCGTCAGAACCAGACATATCCATGGCGGGCCTCCTGCTGGGCGAAGCAACGCTTCGCCGGGTCGCGGCCACGGTGCGGACCGCAGCGAGCGCGCTGGCCCGATCATCAGGCAAACGGCGCCGGAGGGACACCTCGGCGCCCGGCGCCGGTTCGCAGCCACCGTAGAATCGCGATCCTCGCACCCGCGTGCCTTCGCACGCCGGTCGCGATTCTCTTTTTTCCTGCGCGGCGGTAGCTCAACCGGATAGAGCACCAGCCTTCTAAGCTGGGGGTTACGGGTTCGATTCCTGTCCGCCGCGCCATTGCACGTGATTCCCGCGAAGGAGACATCGATGCTGCAGCAATCCCCCATGTACGCCTACATTCCCGCCCGTGACCTGGCTCGGGCGCGCCGCTTCTACGAGGACACGCTGGGCTTCAAGCCCCAGGCCGAGATCGCCGGGGGCGTGCACTACGCCTTCGCCGGCGGCACCGGCTGCTTCCTGTATCCGACCCCGAACGCCGGTACTTCGCAAGCCAGCCAGGCCTTCTGGCAGGTCGAAGACATCGAGCGCGAGGTCGTCGAACTGAAGGCGCGCGGCGTGGTCTTCGAGGACTACGACATGCCGGGCAAGGATGCCAACGGCATCGTCGCCCAGGGCGGCGCCAGGGCGGCCTGGTTCAAGGACAGCGAAGGCAACATCATGGCCGTGATCCAGAACGCGGCCTGAATGCGCTCAAGCGCGCAGCAGGAAGCCGCTGCGCGGCGCCAGCCATTCGACGACGACTTCGACGTCGACGCCGCCGAGGGCCGGCATCGGCGCCGTCCCGGCGACGAACAGCATCCTTTCTTCTTCCAGCAGGAAGCCGTGGGGCAGCGCGCGCAACCTGCAGCCGCCGAGGTCGATGCAGTCGCTCCCGGCCGGCGGCATCGCGTCCAGAGACAGCGCCCAGCGCACCGGGCCCGGCGCCGACGCCAGCAACAAGGACCGATGCCGCTCGTCGCCGGGTTCGAAATCGATCAGCGCCCACTCGTTGCGGTCGCCGCCGACCAGGTAGCCATTGACCAGTGCGCCGGCCCGGCGCGCGGTGACCCGCAGCACCCGTGGCGAGAGGAACATCGCGAGCCCGTCGGCCAACTCGCAGCGGCCGTGGCCCTCGCCGTCCGGATCGATGCGGGCAATCTCCGCATAGGCCGGCTCGTCGGGGTTCACGGCCCGCAGCCCGTCCCCGGCCATCGCGCGGCGCGGCATGACCAGCGGGATCTGCTGCACCCCCCGGGCATGCGCCAGGCAGGCCTCGGCGCTGTCGAAGGCCTCGAGCTGCTGCAGGATCCGGCGTTGCACGTTCATGAGCCGCAGCCCGCGCGCCGGATCGAGGGCCTCGGCCGGCCGCAGCCAGAGGTGCTCCACCGTTTCGCGTCCGTCGGGGCGGGCCTGCTGCCCGGTCGGAGCCAGCGCGACGAAGAAACGGGTGTCGAAGCGCCGCGGCATGCCGGGCGGCGTGAGCCAGTGGGCGAAATAGGCCAGCCGGTCGACGGCCAGCCGCCAGCCGTGCCGGTCGCAGAGCCCGCGCAGCGATTCGGCGCCCTCCTCCGTGGCCGTGCGCAGCGCCGAGATCTCGTCGTCGGCCAGGTGGTCGAGGGCGACCGGGCGCCCATCGGCACCGCTGGCGAACAACAGGCCGGCCTCCTCAAAGCACTCGCGGACCGCCGCCACGTAGAAGTCGAGGCCACCGGCCGGCAGCGCCAGCCGCCGGCTGGCCGCGGCGTCGTCGAGCCCGGCGCAGCATGCATGCAGCAGGAGGTCCTGGGGATCGACGCCGCCGCCCGGGAAAACGCTGGCGCCGCTGTTCTGGTCACCCTCCTTTTCGGCCCGGCGCAGCATCAGCACTTCGAGGCCGGCAGCGCCGTCGCGCAGGACGATCAGGGTTGCCGCGAAGCGGATCGGGCGCTTCGGCGCCGACGAGGAGGAAAAGGAGTGGGACGCTGGTTTCATTCGAGGTCGGGTGCCGTTTTACCAGCTTCGTGCCTCGTCTGTAATGGGGAGGAAGCGAGCCGCCGATTGCGCCACACTTGCGCGCGTCGAAGGAGGTCCACTTGGTCAAGAAGATTCAGCTCAATGAAGAACAATGGCGCACGCTGCAGGCCCTGCAGGAAGCCCGCACGCGGCGCTCGCCCACCGATTCGATCAGCGTCTCCGAACGCCTGCTGTCGAACGGCCTCGTCGGCTGCGACAGGCAAGGCGGCAAGTTCCTGACCGAGCAGGGCCTGGAGCGCCTCAACCAGGGTCGCTGAGGCCTCGGCCGCCGAGGCCGCTCCACTTCACCGCCGGGCCGTCGGGCCGTCGGGCCGTCGGGCCGTCGGGCAATCAATCATCTAATCCGCCAGTCGCAGCCCTTGGCGGTCGACGCTGTCGACGATCTCGCGCAGCGAATTGCGGCCCAGCCGCGACAGCGCGAACAGCTTGCGGGCCGGCAGCCGGACCAGGTCGCGGACGGTATTGAGTTCATTGACGCGCAGCAGATTGGTGGTGCGGTCGCACAGCCGCAAGACCGCGATGTCGGCGTCGAGAATCGAGTCCGAAGCGGCGGCAAAGGCAGGGTTGCGTGGATCCATGGCGAGACCTCCTGAAAACGATGGCTGGAACTTGCACAGTTCATGCCATCCGCGCCGAGCCCCTGTTTCGAGGAAATCCGCTTCAAAATCAATCGCTTCGACTGAAACGAGGACAATGAGACTGCCTCTTTTTCAGACGATTGTATTTATTTAATACAGGGTTTTCCAGGAGCCTCGCCTCAACCCAGGCGCTCTGCGATGAAGTCGAGAAAGCAGGTGATCCGTGCCGACAGCTGGGTGTTGCGGTAGTACACCGCGTTGATCGGCTGTCGCACCTCCACCGTATCCCGGGTCAGCAGTTGCACCAGGTCGCCGCGGGCGCAGTCGGCGGCGGTCATGAAGTCGGCCAGGCAGACGATGCCCGCACCCGCGAGCGCCAGCTGGCGCAAGGTCTCGCCGCTCGATGCGGTGAGCGCCGGCGCGATCGGCCATTCGTCTCCGTGCGGCCCGCGCAACGGCCAGCGGTTGAGCGACTCGGGTTGCGTGAAGCCCAGCAGCGTATGGCGCGCCAGGGCCGCCAGGCTCTTCGGCCGGCCGTGCGCGGCGATGTAGGCCGGGCTGGCCAGCACCCGCAGCCGGCTGGTGGCGATCGGGCGCGCGTGCAGCGTCGAATCGCGCAGCGCGCCGATGCGGATCGCGATGTCGGTACGGCGCTCGAGCAGGTCGATGTTGAGTTCGTCGCTGTCGAGTTCGAGCGCGATCTGCGGATAGGCGAGGCGGAACGCCGGCACCAGCGGCACGATGGCATGCAGCATGAAAGGCGACGCGGCATTGACGCGCAGCCGCCCGGCGGGCTTCTCGCGCCGCGCCGCCATCTGCTCCTCGGCGTCGTCCATCGCGATCAGGATGGCGCGCGCATGCGCCAGGAAGGCCCGGCCCTCTTCGGTGAGCTCGAGCCGGCGCGTGGTCCGCCGCAGCAGGGTGGTGGCCAGCTTGCGTTCCAGCCGTCCCAGCGCCCGGCTGATGCCCGAGACGGTCTGGCCGAGCTGCTCGGCCGCGGCGGTGATCGAGCCGCCATCGACGACGGCGGCGAACGCCTGCAATTCTTCGACCGTGGTCTTCAAGCCTTCGCCTGCCGCTTCAGTGTGGATGACGCACGGCTGCTAGCGAATCGGAAAGCGCTTCAGCATGGTGCGGCCCAGCGAAGTGATCTCGTTGACCATGGCCGGCGGCTGCTGGTAGCCGTCCAGCGTCCGCAGCGGCTTGGGAATCGTCGCCCTGACGTGCCCGGCCATGCTGAGCACGCGCACGGCGTCGACATCCGCGCCTCCGGCGACGGCGACGGGCAGTTCTTCCGCTGCCAAACGATGAAGTAGGTGCATGGGCACGGCGAGAGTATGCCGCCTGCGCCTGACGCCCTGCTTAAACTCGCCCGACCCACTTCGCATCGAACGCCATGCAGATCCAGGAAGCCGTCGCCAGCCGCCACTCCACCCGCGCCTTCCTGCCGACGCCGGTCGACGGCGAGACCCTCCGCCGGGTACTGACCCTGGCCGCGCGCGCGCCCTCGGGCGGCAACCTGCAGCCCTGGCACATCGACGTGCTCGCGGGCGACGCGCTCGCGGCGCTGAGGGCGCGCATGCGCGAGAAGCTGGCCCAGGGCGGCGAAACCGAGCCGACCGAGTACGACGTCTACCCGCCGGCCCTGCGTGCACCCTGGCGCGACCGGCGCTTCCAGGTCGGCGAGGCGATGTATGCGCGGCTCGGCATTCCGCGCGAGGACAAGGCGGCGCGGCGCCGCTGGTTCTCCCGCAACTTCGATTTTTTCGGCGCGCCGCTGGCGCTGTTCTGCTCGGTCGATCGCAGCATGGGACCGCCGCAATGGTCGGACCTGGGCATGTACCTGCAGACCGTGATGCTGCTGCTGCGCGGCGAGGGCCTCGACAGCTGCGCACAGGAATGCTGGGCGATCTACCCCAGAACCGTCGGCGCGGCGATCGACCTGCCGGCCGAGCGGATGCTGTTCTGCGGCATGTCGATCGGCCACCGCGATCCCGAGCATGCGGTCAACGGCCTCGTGAGCGACCGCGCGCCGACCCACGAATGGCTGAATTTCCGCGGCCTCTGAGCCGCGGCCTCAGCCCGCCGGCGGCACGTCGCCGAACCGCGGCGCCCGCCGCTCGACATTCGCGCGCACGGCCTCGGTCTGGTTCGGGCTGCCGATCAGGGCCTTCTGCTCGCGCGACTCGGCCAGCAGCAGCTCGGCCGCACCCGGCACCATCGCCGCATTGAGCAGCCGCTTGCCGGCGCGGATCGCGTCGGGGTTCTTCTGCGCGATCTCGTGCGCCATCGCCAGCGCCTCGGCCAACGGATCGGCCGCGACACGCGTCGCGAAGCCGAGCGTCACGGCCTCCTCGCCCGAGAAGATGCGCCCCGTGAAAGTCACATCGCGCACCACGTCGTCGCGCGCCAGTTCGCGCATCAGCACGATGCCGCCCATGTCGGGCACCAGGCCCCACTTGATCTCCATCACCGACATCTTGGTGTCCGGCGCGACCAGCCGCACGTCGGCGCCGAGCGCCACCTGGAAGCCGCCGCCGAAGGCCACGCCATGCACCGCGGCGATCACCGGCACCGGCACCTGGCGCCAGACCATGGCCACCTGCTGCGCCGCGTTGGCGATGCCGTGGGTGCGCGCCATGATGTCGGCGCCGGCGGCCCCGGCGCCGAGCACCGAGCCGGCAGCGCCCTGCCCCATGCGCTCGAAGGATTTCATGTCGAGCCCGGCGCAGAAGGCCTTGCCGCGGCCGGCCAGCACCACTGCGCGCACGGCCGGGTCATCGCGCAGGCGGCTGCCGGCGTCGATCAGGGCGTCGAACATCGCCGGGTCGAGCGCGTTCATCTTGTCGGCGCGCGCCATGTGCAGTTCGACCACGCCGTCGGCGTGGCGGATGGATTCGATGCGTTCGTTCACGGATGTCTCCTGGTGTTCGGTTCAGGTTCGGTGGCAGCCAGTATCGATGCTCGGCGATGATGGTGCTGTCGCCCAGTCAACAGTACCCACCATGCCGATCGCCCGCCRCCAGTTCCTTCGATCCGGGGCCGCTGCCGCCGTCGTCGCCCTGCTGGGCGAGGCCCGCGCGCGACCGGCCGGCGACGAGCGCCTGGGCTTCGCCGCCGTGCCGGCGACGCTGCGCGATGCCGTCACGGTGCCGCCCGGCTACGAGGCGCAGGTGCTCTACCCCTGGGGCTCGCCGACCGGCATCGCAGGCGCCATGCCGGCCTTCGCGCCCGACGCATCGAACAGCGCCGCCGACCAGGCGCTGCAGGCCGGCATGCACCATGACGGCATGCATTTCTTCGCGCTCGACGGCCGCGCCGATCGCGGCCTGCTGGCGATGAACCACGAGTACACCGACGAGCAGCTGCTGCACCCGGACGGCGCCAGGCCCCTGACCCTCGACAAGGCCCGCAAGTCGCTGCACGCGATGGGTGTCTCGGTGATCGAGGTCGAGCTCACGGCATCGGGCTGGCGCCGGGTGCTGCCCTCGCGCTTTGCCCGCCGCATCCACGGGCAGACGCCGATGCGCCTGTCGGGTCCTGCAAGGGGCAGCCCGCTGCTGCGCACCGCGGCCGACCCGGCCGGCGAGCATGTGGCAGGCACCTTCGCCAACTGCGCCATGGGCGTCACGCCCTGGGGCACCTACCTGAGCTGCGAGGAGAACTTCCACGTCTACTTCGGCGCGCCGAAGGATGCGCTGGCGCAGGCCACCGCGGCGCAGCGCCGCTACGGCCTTGCCACTGGATCCTGGGTCGATTACTGGCGCGTCGACGATCGCTTCGATCTCGCGAAGCATCCCAACGAATCGAACCGCTTCGGCTGGGTGGTCGAGATCGACCCCTTCGATCCGGCGTCCACGCCGGTCAAGCGCACCGCGCTCGGCCGCAAGGCCCAGGAGAGCGCCACCTGCAGGCTGGCGAAGGACGGCCGGCTCGCGGTCTACATGGGCGACGACTCGAACTTCGAGTACATCTACAAGTTCGTGAGCCGCGACAAGGTGCGGCCCGGCAACGATGCCGCCGCGCGGGCCGCCAACCGCCACCTGCTCGACGAGGGCACGCTGTACGTGGCGCGCTACGACGACGGCGGTCGCGGGCAATGGCTCGAATTGCGGCACGGCCTGGGCGGCGTCGATGCCGCGAGCGGCTTCGCCGGCCAGGCCGAGGTGCTGATCCATGCACGGCGGGCGGCCGACATCGTCGGCGCGACCCGGATGGACCGGCCCGAATGGATCGCGGTCGACCCCACGGGCGGCGACGTCTATGTCACGCTGACCCACAATGCCTCGCGCGGCCGGCCCGGCATGCCGCCGGTAGACGCCGCCAACCCGCGCGCGGACAACATCTTCGGCGGCATCCTGCGCTGGCGCGAGGACGGCCGCGACGCCGCCAGCACCGGCTTCGCCTGGGACCATTTCGTGCTGGCCGGCGACCCCGCCCTGCCGGGCGCCGGCGCGCGCTACCCGAGCGCCGGCGCCGACGCTTTCGGCTGCCCCGACGGACTGCATTTCGACAGCGGCGGCCTGCTGTGGATCCAGACCGACATGAGCGGGAGCGCGATCGGCAAGGCGCCGATGGCCGCCTTCGGCAACAACCAGATGCTCTGCGCGGACCCGGCCAGCGGTGTCATCAAGCGCTTCCTGGTCGGCCCGAGCGGCTGCGAGATCACGGGGTGCGTGCTGACCCCGGACCGGCGCAGCCTGTTCGTCAACATCCAGCACCCGGGCGAGACGCGCGAAGGCGCGAGCGGCACGCCGAGCAGCGCCTGGCCCGACGGCACCGTGCCCGGCAGCGCGCGGCCACGCTCGGCGACGGTGGTCGTCCGGCGGCAGGATGGCGGTATCGTGGGCACCTGATTGTCAAAGGAGAGGAAAAGAAAATGGCCATCCGCATCGTTCGCCTCGGCAGCGACCGCGCGCCCGACGAGGGCCTGCGCATCGGCACGGTTCGCCGGCCGCCGCGCGGCGTCCCCAAGGCGGAGTTCGCTTCGCAGAACTGGTATGACGTCTGGTACCCGAACCTGGCGCCCTCGGTCGAGACAATGAAGCAGGCGCAGGCCGCCGTGGCATCGGGCGTGCCCGCGCAATGGGCCGCCTTCGGGCGCAAGTACAAGAGCGAGATGGCCGAGGCGGACGCGAGCCGCAGCCTGGACCTGCTGGCCGCGCTGTCGCACCAGAGCGCGTTCTCGGTCGGCTGCTACTGCGAGGACGAGGCGCATTGCCATCGGTCCTTCCTTCGTGCGCTGCTGGCGGAGCGCGGCGCGGATATCGTGGGCTGATCTGGCCATGATGTTCGCGAGCCGCTGCATCGAGGCGGCGGTCTGCTCCGCTCTCCGCCCGGTAGGAGTCGTCAGTATCCTTGTCCCAATTGTTCGAGGATCGCGGGGTTCTCCAGGGTCGACGTGTCCTGCGTGATAGCCTCGCCCTTGGCGATCGAGCGCAGCAGCCGACGCATGATCTTGCCGCTGCGTGTCTTCGGAAGATTCTCTCCGAAGCGGATATCTTTCGGTTTTGCAATCGGGCCGATCTCCTTCGCCACCCAATTGCGCAACTCGGCCGCGATCTTGCGCGCTTCCTCGTCGCTGGCCGGGCGGCCGCGCTTCAGGACGACGAAGGCGCAGACCGCCTCGCCGGTCAGGTCGTCGGGCCGGCCGACCACCGCCGCCTCGGCCACCAGGTCGGTCTTGGCCACCAGGGCCGATTCGATCTCCATGGTGCCCAGCCGGTGGCCCGAGACGTTGAGCACGTCGTCGATGCGCCCCGTGATGCGGAAGTAGCCGCGGTCGGCACTGCGCACCGCGCCGTCGCCCGCGAGGTAGATCGTGCCGCCCATCTCCTCGGGGAAATAGCTCTTCCTGAAGCGCTCGGGGTCGTTCCAGATGGTGCGGATCATCGAGGGCCAGGGCCGCTTGATCACCAGCATGCCGCCGGCGCCGTTGGGCAGGTCACGGCCGGTCTCGTCGACGATCGCGGCCATGATGCCCGGCAGCGGCAGCGTGCACGAGCCCGGCACCAGCGGCGTGGCCCCCGGCAGCGGCGTGATCACGTGGCCACCGGTCTCGGTCTGCCAGAAGGTGTCGACGATCGGGCATTTCTCGGCGCCGACATGGCGGTGGTACCACATCCAGGCTTCCGGGTTGATCGGCTCGCCCACGGTGCCCAGGATGCGCAGCGACGACAGGTCCCAGTTCTTCGGATGGACCTTCTCGTCGCTGTCGGCGGCCTTGATCAGGGARCGGATGGCGGTCGGCGCGGTGTAGAAGATCGAGACCTTGTGCTTCTCGACCATCTGCCAGAAGCGGCCCGCGTGCGGGAAGGTCGGAATGCCCTCGAACACCACCTGGGTCGCGCCGGCGGCCAGCGGACCGTAGGCGACGTAGCTGTGGCCGGTGATCCAGCCGATGTCGGCCGTGCACCAGAACACGTCTTCGGGACGGATGTCGAAAGTCCAGTCCATCGTGAGCTTGGCCCACAGCAGGTAGCCGCCGGTGGCATGCTGCACGCCCTTGGGCTTGCCGGTCGAGCCGGAGGTGTAGAGGATGAACAGCGGGTGCTCGGCGCCCACCGGCACCGGCGGGCAAACGCTGGCCTGCCCCTTCAGGGCCTCGGCGAAGGTCTTGTCGCGCCCGGCCACCATCGGGCAGGCGGTGGCGGTGCGCTGGTACACCAGCACGCTCGTGATCGATTCGCAGCCGCCCAGCGCCAGGCCGTCGTCGACGATCGCCTTCAGCGGCAGCTCCTTGCCGCCGCGCATCTGGAAGTTGGCGGTGATGACGGCCACCGCGCCGGCGTCGATGATGCGTTCCTGCAGCGCCTTGGCCGAGAAGCCGCCGAAGACCACGCTGTGCGTGGCGCCGATGCGGGCGCAGGCTTGCATCGCGATCACGCCTTCGATGCTCATCGGCATGTAGATGATGACCCGGTCGCCCTTGCGGATGCCCTCGGCCTTGAGCGCATTGGCGAACTGCGAGACCCGCGCCAGCAGTTCCTTGTACGTGACCTGCGTGACCGTGCCGTCGTCGGCCTCGAAGAGGATCGCGGTCTTGTGCTCGACCGGCGTGCCGATGTGCTTGTCCAGGCAGTTGGCCGAGGCGTTGAGCTCGCCGTCCTCGAACCACTTGTAGAAAGGCGCATCCGACTCGTCGAGCGTGCGCGTGAAGGGCTTGCTCCACACCACGTTGGCCCTGGCCTGGCGGGCCCAGAAGCCGTCGAAGTCGTCCGCCGCCTCCTTGCAGAGGGCGTCGTAGGCCGCCATGCTGGGGATGCGCGCGCCTGCGCTGGCCCGCTCGTCCGGCGGAAAGACACGGCTTTCGACCAGGACGGATTCGATCGTCGATGCGCTGCTCATTCTTGTCTCCTTTAGCTGACGTGATGTTCCGGCGGTAATGTCGGGTTCCCCACTTACGGACGACTGACGGGACATGTTAGCGCCCGGAATAGCGTCGCGACGACGCGCGCCGCCCCTAGAATCGCCCGTTTACGTTGTTGGCAAGTTCCGCCGAAACCTTTCGATGTCAAACGACAACCCTCTCATTCCAAGAACGGGCAAGGTCTCGCCGCTGCGTCCGCTCCCCAACCTGATCTTCGCCAGCCGCTGGCTGCAACTGCCGCTGTACCTGGGCCTGATCGTGGCCCAGGCCGTGTACGTGGTGCATTTCCTGGTCGAACTGACCCACCTGGTCGAAGCTGGCTTCGGCAGCGAGGATGCGCTGCAGGCCCTGGTGACGAGCATCGGCTACAAGACCTCGGCGCCGGTTGCTTCGCTCAACGAGACGGTGATCATGCTGGTCGTGCTGGCGCTGATCGACGTCGTGATGATCTCCAACCTGCTGATCATGGTGATCGTCGGTGGCTACGAGACCTTCGTGAGC
>NZ_JBFUCJ010000116.1:0-21843 GCF_056405295.1 Variovorax sp. P1_H2
CCCTAGTACCCCGCCTTGCCGCCCTTGCGCCGGTTCGCGAACAATCCGGTCCCGCGCGCGCCCTGCTGGCGGAATCGCTCGCGCCGCGCCACCTTTGGGTCCACTGCGAGCGGACGGCACAGCTCGACGCGGTCGAGGTCGCTCACGCAGCGGGTCCATTCGACCGCCCGGCCCCAGATCCCCGGCGTCAGCGCCTGCCAGTCCAGTCCCGGCAACGCCTGCGGCAGGCCGCTGGCGACCACCACCTCGCGCACCGTCGCGCCTTGCGCGACTTCGAGCACCTGCTCGAAGACCTCGCGCGGCCGCGGCGAACAGGCGACGGTGACCCTCGGCATCACGAGACGCCGTAGACCTGCTCGGCGCGCTTCACGAAAGCCTCCACCAGGTTCGAGGCGATCTTGTCGAACACCGGGCCGACCAGCGCCTGGAGCGCGAAGTTGCTGAAGCCGTAGCTCAGGTTGAGCTCGACCCGGCAGGCCCGCTCGCCGTCTTCTCCGACCGGGGTGAAGGTCCAGACCCCATCGAGGTTCGAGAACGGCCCGTCGACCAGCTTCAGGTGCACCTCGCGGCCCGGCACATGGGTGTTTCGGGTGGTGAAGCTCTGGTGGAAGCCGCTGAACGCGAGGCCGACCTCGGCGGTCATGCCGTGTTCGCTCGCCTCGACGACTTTCGAGCGATCGCACCACGGCAGGAACTCGGGATACTTCGCCACATCGGTGACGAGCGCATACATCTCGTCGGCGCTGTACCAGATAAGAACGGACTTGTGGACTGTTTTCATAGAATCGGCACCGCGTGCGCGACGGATTGTATTGAAGCCATGCAGCCCTCACCTGAAACACCATGGCCACGAAAAAGAAGCAAGACCCCTCCTCCCGCATCGCCGACAACAAGAAGGCCGCGTACAACTATTTCTTCGAAGAGCGTTTCGAGGCCGGGATGGTGCTCGAAGGCTGGGAGGTCAAGTCGCTGCGCGAGGGCAAGGTGCAGCTGACCGATGGCTACGTCGTCATCCGCGACGGCGAGCTGTTCGTGATCGGCTGCCAGATCAATCCGCTGCGTTCGGCGTCCACGCACGTCACGCCGGATTCGGTGCGCACCAAGAAGCTGCTGCTGCACAAGGAGCAGATCCGCCGGCTTACGGCCAAGGTCGAGCAGAAGGGCTATACGCTGGTGCCGCTCAACCTCCACTGGAAGGCCGGCAAGGTCAAGTGCGAGATCGCGCTGGCCAAGGGCAAGGCCGAGCACGACAAGCGCGACACGATCAAGGACCGCGAAGGCAAGCGCGAGGTCGAGCGCGCCATGAAGAGCCGCAGCCGTTGAGGAAGTTTTTTTCGGGGGCGGTGGAATAAACGCCCCGCCGGCGGCGTTCGTGCATCAGGTACATCGTCCATGGATCCACGCGCCCTCGTCCMCCACATCCCGAGCCTGCGGCGCTATGCGCGCGCGCTGACCGGCGACGCCTGGGCCGCCGACGACCTGGTGCAGGACACGCTGGAGCGCGCCTGCAGCAAATGGCGGCTCTGGAGCCTGGGGACCGACCTGCGGGCCTGGCTCTTCACGATCATGCACAACCAGTTCGCCAGCCAGCTGCGGCGGGCGCCGGCACGCGCAGTCGTCGTCGATATCGACGACGCTGCGCACGAATTGCGCGCGCCCGATTCGCAGCGAGACCAGGCGATCGACCTGCAGCGCTGCCTGCTGCTGCTGGCGGAGGACCAGCGCGCGGTGCTGCTGCTGGTCGCGCTCGAGGACCTTTCGTACGACCAGGTCGCGAGGGTGCTCGGCATTCCTGCCGGCACCGTGATGTCGCGCCTGTCGCGGGCGCGCACCCGCCTGCAGGCCCTGATGGACGAAGCGCCGCCGACCTCCGGCCGCGCCGCGCTGCGCCGCCTCAAGTAACCGGGCACACCATGAACACCCCGCCGCCCCCCTCCGACGAAGACCTGCACGCCTGGCAGGCGCAGCGCGACGCCCTGCGCCAGCTGCATCGCGAGCTGCTCGACGAGCCGGTCCCGCCGATGCTGCTGGAGGCCGCGGGCATGGCGGGTGGGCGGCACGCGGCCGACGCCCGCTGGCTGCGCTGGGGCGGCATGGCGGCCGCCGTCGCGGTCGCCTTCGGTGCCGGCTGGATCGGCAATGCGCAATGGCTGCGTGCGAACGGCGACCCGTCGCGCCTGGCCCGTGCCGCACCGGCAGCCCGGGAGTTCGTGCACGCGGCGGCCGTGGCCCACGCGGTCTACTCGCCCGAGAAGCGGCACCCGGTGGAAGTGGCCGCCGCCGAGCAGCAGCACCTGGTGCAGTGGCTCTCCAGGCGGCTCGACCGGCCGCTGAAGCTGCCCGACCTGTCGGCCCAGGGCTATACGCTGGTCGGTGGCCGGCTGCTGCCGGGCAACCAGGGGCCCAGGGCGCAGTTCATGTTCGAAAGGGCCGGCGGCGACAGGGTGACGCTCTACATCGGCAGCCTGGACGAGGCGAGCGCGTCAGRTTCCGGCGAAACCGCCTTCCGTTTCACGACGGAAGGCCCGGTGCCGAGTTTCTACTGGGTCGACCGCGGCTTCGGCTACGCTCTGGCGGGCGCACTCCCGCGCGATGCCTTGCTGGGCCTCGCCACCGCGGTCTACCGTCAACTCGAAAGTGCCGGCAGCTAGACTGTCCGGGCTGCATTCCATTTTTTTAACCGAAGGAGAAAACTTCATGAAACTGCTCAGCGCCTCGATTCTTGCCGTCGCCCTGCTCGCCGGCTGCGGCAGCATGTCCGGCAAGGCGCCGGACACGCCGACCCGCACCGCCGACGGCGTCCTGATCGGCCCGACCGGCATGACGCTCTACACCTTCGATCGCGACGTCGTCGGCAGCGGCAAGTCGGTCTGCAACGGACCCTGCATCGTCGCCTGGCCGGCACTGAAGGTGGCCGACACCGCCAAGCCGATGGGCCCCTACACGATCATCGCGCGCGACGACGGCACCAAGCAGTGGGCCTACAAAGGCGCTCCGCTCTACTACTGGTCGAAGGACACCAAGGCCGGCGACAAGACCGGTGACGGCTTCAACGGCGTCTGGAAGGTGGCGCGCCCCTGAGCGAGGCGGCCGACGCGCCCAACGGGCGCGTCGACAGAGAAGGCCGGCCGCATGCGCCGGCCTTTTTCATTGGCGGCTGAGACCGGGGCGTGGGGCCAGCTCAATGCGCCGTCGGCAGCGCCTGGCGGGAGGCTTCGCGCCGATCGCGCAATCCCAGCCATTCGTTGAAGACCAGCGCGCCGATCACCAGCGCACCGCCGGTCAGCACGGCAGGCTCCGGCTCCTCGCCGGCCCCGATCCAGGCCAGCGCGATGCCGAAGATCACTTCGAGCAGGGCCAGCAGCGCCACCTCGGGCGCCTTGAGCACGCGGGCGCACAGGACCGACAGAACACAGGGAATGGCCAGCTGGAACAGCCCGAGAAAGGCCAGCAGGCCGAGGTCGTGGGCATTGGCCTGGAAGGGCCAGGCCAGCGGCAGCGTGACCAGCGAGGAGATCACCGCGCCGATCAGCACTGCGGGCACCAGGTCGATGTCGTTGCCCTCGGCGTGGGCATGCTGCACCACGGTCCAGTTGCAGGCGCCGGCCAGCGGCACGCACAGCGCCACCAGCGTGCCCAGCAGTTGCCCCTCGCCGAGCTGGGTGCCGTACATCCAGCCGATGCCGAGGCCGGCGACCACGATGGCGGCCCAGGTGCGCGCCGGCAGCCGGTGGCCGATGAAGATCCTCGCACCCAGCGCCGTCAGCAACGGCCCCAGCGCCATGGTCACCAGCACGTTGGCGACGCTGGTGAGCGTGAGCGCGACCATGAAGGCCGTGAACATCACGCTCCAGCAGACGCCGGAGATCCAGAATGCGCGGCCGCCCTTGCGGACCTTGGCGAACACCGCGCGGCCCTGCCACAGCGGCAGGATCACGACCAGCGACGCCAAGGTGAAGAAGCTGCGCCAGAACGTCACCTCGAAGCTGCGCGCATGCTCGAGGTGCCGCGTGACGACGCCGGCCGTGGCCCACATCAGCGTGACGCCGACCATCAGCCACACGGCCCTGCCGTGGGTCAACCTGGCCCCCACGCTCCCCACTGCGTGTGGTCGCTGCCCCCCGAGGGGGCCGCAGGCCGCCTTGGGGCGGCCCGGCGCCGGCCTGGACCCACGTCTTCGCATCGCTGGCGGACTTATTCGCGCGAAGCGCGCTTGCGCTCGTGTTCCTTCAGGTAGCGCTTGCGCAGGCGCACGCTCTTGGGCGTGATCTCGACCAGCTCGTCGTCCTCGATGAACTCGACGCCGTATTCGAGCGTGAGCTCGATCGGCGGCGTGATCTTGATCGCGTCTTCCTTGCCCGAGACGCGGAAGTTGGTCAGCTGCTTGGTGCGGGTGGCGTTGACCACCAGATCGTTGTCGCGGCTGTGGATGCCGACGATCATGCCCTCGTACACCGGGTCGTTGGCGCGCACGAACATGCGGCCGCGGTCGTCCAGCTTGCCCAGCGCGTAGGTGAAGATCTCGCCGTCGTCCATCGAGATCAGCACGCCGTTCTTGCGGCTGCCGATCTCGCCCTTGAAGGGTTCGTAGCGGTCGAAGATGTTCGAGATCAGGCCCGAGCCGCGCGTCAGGTTCAGGAATTCGTTGGTGAAGCCGATCAGGCCCCGCGCCGGAATGCGGTACTCGAGGCGCACGCGGCCGCGGCCGTCCGGTTCCATGTTGACCAGTTCGCCCTTGCGTTCGCCCAGCGCCTGCATCACGCCGCCCTGGTGCTGGTCCTCGATGTCGGCCGTGACCAGTTCGATCGGCTCGTGCTTCTCGCCGTTGATCTCGCGGAACACCACGCGCGGCTTGGACACGGCCATCTCGAAGCCTTCGCGGCGCATGTTCTCCAGCAGGATGGTCAGGTGCAGTTCACCGCGGCCCATGACCTCGAAGATGCCTTCCTCGTCGGTCTCGCTCACGCGCAACGCCACGTTGTGTTGCAGTTCCTTCTGCAGGCGGTCCCAGATCTGGCGGCTGGTGACGTACTTGCCTTCACGGCCGGCCAGCGGGCTGGTGTTGACGCAGAAGTTCATCGTCAGCGTCGGCTCGTCGACCTTCAACATCGGCAGCGGTGCCGGGTTCGCCGGGTCGGTCACGGTGACGCCGATGCCGATGTCGGCGATGCCGTTGATCAGCACGATCTCGCCCGGGCCGGCCTCGGTGGCCTGCACGCGCTCCAGGCCCTGGAAGGTCAGCACCTGGTTGACTCGGCCCTTGATGGCCTTGCCGTCCGGACCTTCCATCACCACCACGTCCATCATGGGCTTGATGGTGCCCTGGCTGATGCGGCCGACGCCGATGCGGCCGACGAAGGTCGAGAAGTCGAGGGCGGAGATCTGCAGCTGCAGCGGCGCGTTGGGGTCACCCTTTTGCGACGGCACGTGATTCAGGATGGTGTCGAACAGGGCCGACATGTCGGGGCCCCACTGCTCGCCCTGGCCGCCTTCTTCGAGCGACGACCAGCCGTTGATGCCCGAGGCATAGACCACCGGGAAATCGAGTTGTTCGTCGGTCGCGCCGAGCTTGTCGAACAGGTCGAAGGCGGCATTCACCACGTAGTCGGGGCGGGCGCCGGGCTTGTCGACCTTGTTCACCACCAGGATCGGCTTGAGRCCSAGGGCMAGYGCCTTCTTGGTCACGAAGCGSGTCTGGGGCATSGGGCCTTCCTGSGCRTCGATCAGCAGCACCACGCCGTCGACCATGSWCAGCGCGCGCTCSACTTCACCGCCGAAGTCSGCGTGGCCSGGGGTGTCGACGATGTTGATGTGCGTGCCCTTCCAGGTCACGGCGCAGTTCTTGGCCAGGATGGTGATGCCGCGCTCTTTTTCGATCGCGTTGTTGTCCATCACGGTGTCGACCACTTTCTCGTGCTCGGCGAAGGTGCCGGACTGGCGCAGCAGCTGGTCGACCATCGTGGTCTTGCCATGGTCCACGTGGGCGATGATGGCGATATTGCGAATCTGTTGGGTCATGGTGTCGCTTCGGTCAAAAGTAATGTCTGCTGGATTTCGATGGGGCTCAGCAGCCGCCCCGGGATCAGTTCGCCGGCCTTGACGTGGGCCGTGCCCAGGAAGGCTTCCGGCTGGTTGCCGAACACGGCTACGGCGGGCGCATCGGCCCAGTTGCCGCGCCGGCGCAGCCCGGACAGGAAGCGCCCGGCATCTTCGGCGCCGAGCGTGACGCGCGTGTGATCGGCCACCAGGGCCTCGGTCGGCAGCAGGCAGGCCAGCCGCTCGTCCTCGTTCATGGCTTCGAGGGCCTCGAGGGTCACGCATTGCGAAACTTCGAAACCGCCGGTCGCGGTGCGGCGCAGCGAAGTCAGATGGGCGCCACAACCCAGTGCCTCGCCGATGTCCTCGCCGAGCGTGCGAATGTAGGTGCCCTTGCTGACGGTCGCCTCGATGCGGAAATCGATGTCCGACAGCGCCGCCAGGGCCAGCCTGTAGATCACGACATCGCGCGGTGCGCGTTCGATCTCGATGCCTTCGCGCGCGTACTCGTACAGCGCGCGGCCGTCCTTCTTGAGCGCGCTGTGCATCGGCGGCAGCTGGCGGATCGGGCCGGTGAACCGGGCCTGCACGCGCGCCAGATCCTCCGCGCTCACGGCGACGGCCCGCTCGGCGATGACATCGCCCTCGGCATCGCCGGTGGCGGTCTTCACGCCCAGGCGCGCGCTCGCCTCATAGGTCTTGTCGGCGTCGAGATGGAGCTGGCTGAACTTGGTCGCCGAACCGAAGCACAGCGGCAGGACGCCGGTCGCGAGCGGATCGAGGGTGCCGGTGTGGCCCGCCTTTTCGGCGCGCAGCAACCACTTGGCCTTCTGCAAGGCCTGGTTGCTGGAGAGCCCCAGCGGTTTGTCGAGCAGCAACACCCCATGCACAGGGCGCCGCTGCACCCGTGTGCGTGGCGCGTTCATCTTCAGTCGTCTTTGGAACGAGAAGCGACGGCCTGCGCGATCAGCGCATTCATGTCGGCCGCACGTTCGGTCGTGCGGTCGAACTGGAAGTGCAGGGTCGGCACCGTGTGGATGTGCAGGCGCTTGAACAGGCCGTTGCGCAGGAAGCCCGCGGCCTGGTTCAGCGCCTCGGTGGTCTCGACCGGGTCGCCCACGAGCAGGCTGAAGAAGACCTTCGCGTGCGCGTAGTCGGGCGTGACCTCGACCGCCTGGATCGTGACCATGCCCACCCGCGGGTCCTTGAGCTCGCGCGCGATCAGTTCCGTCAGATCGCGCTGGATCTGATCGGCCACCTTGAAGGCGCGGTTCGGGGCTGCGGCTTTTCGTTTGGGCATGGCCAGTTTCGCTTCGGTCGCTTACAGCGTCCGGGCGATTTCCTTGATCTCGAAGAACTCGAGGTGATCGCCCTCTTTGATATCGTTGTAGTTCTTGAGCTTGATACCGCACTCGAAGCCTTCGCGCACTTCGCGGACGTCGTCCTTGAGGCGCTTGATCGAGTCGACTTCGCCGGTGTAGATCACGACGTTGTCGCGCAGCAGGCGGAAATGCGCGCTGCGGTTGACCGAGCCCGAGGTGACCATACAACCCGCGACCGTACCGATCTTGGAGGCCACGAACACGGTGCGGATCTCGGCCGAGCCGATGATCTCTTCGCGCCGCTCGGGGGCCAGCATGCCGGACATCGCGACCTTGATGTCGTCCACAGCGTCATAGATGATGCTGTAGTAGTGCAGCTGAACGCCGTTGCTCTCGGCCAGCTTGCGCGCACCGGCATCGGCCCGCACGTTGAAGCCGATCACGATGGCCTTCGAGGCGATCGCGAGGTTGATGTCGCTCTCGCTGATGCCGCCGACTCCGGCGTACACCATCTGCACCTTGACCTCTTCGGTCGCCAGCTTGAGCAGCGATTGCGCCAGTGCTTCCTGCGAACCCTGGACGTCGGCCTTGATGATGATCCGCAGCGTCTGCACTTCGCCGGCCGAGAGGTCGGTGAACATGTTCTGCAGGTTCGCGGCCTRGGCCTTCGCCAGCTTGGTGTTGCGGAACTTGCCGGCCCGGTAGGTGGCGATCTCGCGCGCACGGCGCTCGTCGGCCATCACCATGAACTCGTCGCCCGCTTGAGGCACTTCGGTCAGGCCCTGGATCTCGACCGGGATCGACGGACCCGCCGACTTGATGGTCTTGCCGTCCTCGTCGATCATGGCGCGCACGCGGCCATAGGTCGAGCCGGCCAGCACCACGTCGCCGGTCTTGAGGGTGCCGGACTGGACCAGCACCGTCGCCACCGGGCCGCGGCCCTTGTCGAGCTGGGCTTCGATGACCAGGCCCTTGGCGGCGGCATCGACCGGCGCCTTGAGTTCCAGCACTTCGGCCTGCAGCAGCACCTGCTCGAGCAGGCTGTCGACGCCCTGCCCCGTCTTGGCGGAGACCGGCACGAAGGGCACATCGCCGCCGTACTCTTCAGGCACGACTTCTTCGGCGACCAGCTCCTGCTTGACGCGGTCGAGGTTGGCATCGGCCTTGTCGATCTTGTTGATCGCGACCACGATCGGCACACCCGCCGCCTTCGCGTGCTTGATGGCTTCCTTGGTCTGCGGCATGACGCCGTCGTCGGCCGCAACCACCAGGATCACGATGTCGGTGGCCTGCGCACCGCGGGCACGCATGGCGGTGAACGCCTCGTGGCCCGGGGTGTCGAGGAAGGACACCATGCCGCGGTCTGTCAGGACGTGGTACGCCCCGATGTGCTGCGTGATGCCGCCGGCTTCGCCCGCGGCCACCTTGGCGCGGCGGATGTAGTCCAGCAGCGAGGTCTTGCCGTGGTCGACGTGGCCCATGACGGTCACGACCGGAGCGCGCGGCAGGGCTTCGGCCTGCTGAGCCGACACGTCGTCGTCGGTGAAGGCTTCCGGGTCGTCGAGCGCGGCGACCACCGCGTTGTGGCCCATTTCCTCCACGATGATCATCGCGGTGTCCTGGTCGAGCGACTGGTTGATGGTCGCCATCTGGCCGAGCTTCATCAGTTGCTTGATGACCTCGCCCGCCTTGACGGCCATCTTGTGCGCGAGCTCCGACACCGTGATGGTTTCGGGCACGTGCACTTCGAGGATGCGCGCCTCGACCGGTGCCGCCGGCATGCGCTCTTCGTGGCCTCCGCGATCGTTGCCGCGACGGCCACGCGGGCCTCCGCGCCAGTTGCCGCGGCCGACACCGCCGCTGGCATCGCCGCGGGTCTTGATTTCCTTCTTCTTGGCCGTGTCGCCAGCCCAGCTCGAGGAGAGCTTGGCGGACTTGACTTCCTTGCCGGCGCCGGCGCCGGGCGCGGCAGCGGTGCCCGGTGCAGCGGGCGCACCCGGCCGGGCCGGCGGTGCGGTCGGCTTGTGCAGCGTGCCCTTGACGGCCGCCTTCTCGGGCGCCGGCTTCTCGGGCGCCTTGTGCGGCACCAGCACGCGCGCCGGTGCATTCATCATGGCGCGGATGGCCTCGGCCTCGGCCAGCGCCTTGCGGCGGCGTTCGTCGAGGTCCTTGGCACGGGCGGCTTCCTCGTCGGCGCGGGCCTTCGATTCGGCGGCGGCCTTGGCCTTGGCATCGTCCTTGGCCTGCGTCGCGGCCGCCTCGGCAGCCGCCTTGCGGTCGGTCACGGCCGGGGCCTCTTCAGGCGCTTCGGGCGCACCTTCGGTCACGGTGGCGGCCGCGGCGGCCTCGGCCGCCTTCTTGCTGGCGGCCTTCGCCTCCTGCTCGGCACGCTCGGCGCGCTCGAGCTTCTCGCGCTCGCGGGCTTCGGTTTCTTCGCGCAGGCGGCGCTTCTCGGCCAGTTCTTCTTCCTGGCGGCGGATCAATTCGGCCTGGCGGCGGGCGTCTTCCTCGCGGCGGGCGAGCTCGGCTTCGTCGATCCGGGGTGCTGCGGGCGCTGCAGCGGCGGGCGCCTCGGCCTCGGCGGCTGCGCTCGCCTCCGGCACGGCGGGATGGCCCTCGTCGCGCTGGATGAAGGTTCGCTTCTTGCGCACTTCGACCTGGATGGTGCGGGCGCGTCCGGTGGCGTCGGCCTGCTTGATCTCGCTGGTCGACTTCTTGGTCAGCGTGATCTTCTTGCGCTCGGGCTCGACCGTGCCGTGGCTGGCCTTCAGGAAGCCGAGCAGGCGCTGCTTGTCGGCCTCGCTGAGCGCGTCGGTGACGGCCTGCTTGGGCACGCCTGCGCTCTTGAGCTGGTCAAGCAAGGTTTCGGGAGTCTTCTTGAGTTCGTTCGCGAACTCGGCGACAGTGGTACTGGACATATTGGTTTCGTGCCTCCATGACCGTCACTCTTGGCCGGCGAACCAATGTTCGCGGGCTTTCAAGATCAGGTTCTTGGCCTCATCGGCGCTTTGGCCGGTGATTTCGGTGAGTTCATCGACCGCGAGGTCGGCCAGGTCGTCACGGGTGTGCACACCCGCCTCGGCCAATTTGGGAATCAGGGCCGGGTCGAGGCCGGCGAGGTCGCGCAGATCCTGCGAAACGCTCTCGACGTCCTCTTCACGGGCGATCTCCGCCGTCAACAACGCATCCTTGGCGCGCGAACGCAGCTCGTTGATGGTGTCTTCGTCGAAGCTCTCGATCTCGAGCAGCTCGGAGATCGGCACGTAGGCCACTTCCTCGAGGCTGGTGAAACCTTCGGAGATCAGGATGTCGGCGATTTCCTCGTCGACGTCGAGCTTCTCCATGAACAGCTTGCGGCTGGCATCGGTTTCGGTCGCCTGCTTCTGGGCCGACTCGTTGGCGTCCATGATGTTGATCTTCCAGCCGGTCAGGTCGGAGGCGAGCCTCACGTTCTGGCCGCCACGGCCGATCGCGATCGCGAGGTTTTCCTCGTCGACCACCACGTCCATTGCATGTTTCTCTTCGTCGACCACGATCGACGACACGTTGGCCGGCGCCAGGGCGCCGATCACGAACTGGGCCGGGTCCTCGCTCCACAGCACGATGTCGACGCGCTCGCCGGCGAGTTCGTTGGTCACCGCGTTGACACGGGTGCCACGCACGCCGACGCAGGTGCCGATCGGGTCGACCCGCTTGTCGTGGGAGAGCACCGCGATCTTGGCGCGCGAACCGGGGTCGCGGGCGCAGCTCTTGATTTCGAGCAGGCCCTGCTCGATCTCGGGCACTTCCTGGCGGAACAGCTCGATCATGAACTCGGGCGCCGAGCGCGACAGGATGATCGGCGCGCCGCGCAGGGTCAGGTCGACCTCCATGATCATGGCCCGCACGCGGTCGCCGTTGCGCAGGTTTTCCTTGGCGATCATCTCGCTGCGGCGCAGGCGGCCTTCGACCCTGCCCGCTTCGACGATGATGTCGCCCTTGTCCAGGCGCTTGACGGTGCCGGTGAAGATCCTCTCGCCGCGCGACATGAAGTCGTTGAGCAGCATCTCGCGCTCGGCGTCGCGGATCTTCTGCAGGATCACCTGCTTGGCGGCCATGGCGCCGATGCGGCCGATCGGCACCGAATCCACCGATTCCTCGATGTACTCGTCGACCTCGATGTCGGGCATTTCTTCCTTGGCTTCGAACAGCAGGATTTCCTGGTCGGGCAGCTGCAGGCCGGCTTCGTCCGGAACCACGTGCCAGCGGCGGAAGGTCTCGTAGTCGCCACTGTCACGGTCGACGGCGACGCGAATGTCCACATCGCCCTGGTAGAGCTTCTTGGTGGCTTGCGCCAGGGCGGATTCGACCGCGCCGAAGACGACGTCGCGTTCGACGTTCTTCTCGCGCGAGATCGCATCCACCAACATCAACATTTCGCGATTCATGCCACCACTCTCCTCGTTCAGTCCGACACCGCGGTGCCGGGTTTTGGCCTGCGCCCATTGAAATCCACTATCGGGGCGAGCCGCGCTTCGCGCAACTCGTCCAATGCAAAGCCCAGTGCCTGCAACGGGGCAGGCACGCGCTTCTTGCTGACCTTCTGGCCGGGCTTCGCGGCCGGCTCCTCGCTCCAGACGATCTGCCATCCGGGAGTACCGTCTGCGGCTGCGACGCGCTCCAGCGTGCCGCGAAATTTCTTGCGATTGGCAGCCACCTGGCCCGCCGCCGCCGCACCCATCGGCGCCTTCAGCGTGATGTCGATCACTTCGCCGACAAAACGCTCGAAATCCTGTTCGTTGCGCAGCGGCCGGTCGATACCCGGCGACGACACCTCGAGCCGCTTATATTCGGCGCCATCGACCTCGAGCGCAAACTGCAGCTGCCGCGTGACCTTCTCGCAATCCTCGACCGTGATGAAAGGCTCCGGCATTCCTGCGGCGGCCGCTTCCAAGTTGGGGCCGGCCCAGGGCAAATCAATCGTGACGCGCAGCAATCCCCCGGCCGATCGTTCGATCTCGACCAGGTCGTAGCCGAGCCCGGCCACGGTTTGTTCCACTGTCTGCTGCAATGCCACGTGTCTTTGTTCGCCTYTGAATTCGAGCCGATGCCGCGGGTCTGCGGCATTTAACGTTTCGCGCCGCCCGCCAGCGACATCGAAAATGCTTCGACCAATAAAAAACGGGCGGTTGGTACCCGCCCGTTTGGTCGTGAGCCTCGAATTATATGCCAAATTCGTTACAGAAACAGGGGTTTCTACGCCCTCCGGGCGGTTTCGGCGGCTGCGGAACGCCACCAAACCATTGCAAAAAGCAACGCACCGACGGCCAGAGCCGCGGCGGCGACCAGCAGGGGCACGGCAAACGACCCGGTCCGCTGGGCCAGCGGAGCGGCGAACAGGGGGCCCAGGATCTGGCCGACGCCGTAGGAAGCGGTCGCATAGCCGATCAGGCCGGCCGACGCATTGCCGCGCAGCCGGCGCGCATCCCGCATCGCGAAAAGGGTGATGGCCGTGAACGGCATGCCCAGCAGCAGGCTGCCGAGCCCGAAACCCCAGATCGTCGGCCAGGCCACCGACAGCACGACCCCGAACGCCTGCAGCGCGTAGGCGACCGCGAGCAGCAGCCGATTGTCCCAGTGGACCGGCGCCCGCGCACCGATCAGCGCGCCGGGAACGATCGCCAGTCCGAACAGCGGCCAGAAGAAGTCCGGCCACGGCGAGCCGGGCATCGCCTGCCGGGCGATCACCGGCAGGAAGGTCGCGGTGATGATGTAGCCGAAGCCCGCCAGGCCGTAGAGGCCGACCAGCCAGCGGGCGTCGCGGCGCGCCACCGCCGATGCGGCGGCCGATGGTGCAGCGCTCGGCGCCGCCGAGGCGCCGGCCGGCGCCGATTCGCCATCGCCGAAAATGCGCCAGATCACGGCGATCAGCGCCAGCGACAGCAGGCCGAAGCCGATCCAGCCGGCCTCCGAACCCCAGCGCCCCAGTGCGCCGCCAAGCAGGCCGGTCGCCGCGATCCCGATGCCGGGCCCGGTGTAGATCACGCCGGCCAGTGCCGGCGCGCCGGTTTCCGCCAGGCGGCGCAGGCCCCAGCCGGAGGCGAAGACGAAAGTCCAGGCGCTCATGACACCCGCCGCGGTGCGCAGCACGCCCCACCACGTGAATCCCTGCAGCAAGCCCATGCCGAGCAGCAGCGCCGCAGTGGCGACGAGGCCGCCACGCACCATGCTGGCGGGCTTGACGCGGATCGCCGCGCAGCTGACGGCACCCAGGAAGTAGCCCAGGTAGTTGAGCGACGCCAGCACGCCGCCGGCCTGCAGCTCGAGCTTGCCCTCGTGCAGCATGACCGGCAGCATCGGCGTGAAGGCGAAGCGCCCGAGGCCCATGGCGACGGCCAGTGTCACCATGCAGGCCAGGGCAGCGCGCCAGGCTGCGTGCCTGTCGTAGCCGATCAACGACATTTCATTCCTTTGTTGTAGCAAAAAACCGCTGCGCAGTTTCTTGGTCTGTCCCGCAAGGTCTCAGCTTGCCAGGGCCGCGGCCACCAGCTTCTGCGTATAGGGATGCTCGGGGGCATCGAGCACGCGCTCGACCGGCCCCGATTCGAGAATGGCGCCGTCCTTCATCACGATGACCTGGTGCGCCATGGCCCGGATCACCTCGACGTCGTGGGTGATCAGCAGGTAGCTCAGCCCACGCTCGCGCTGCAGCCTCTGCAGCAGGCCCAGCACCTGCTTCTGGATCGTGACGTCGAGCGCGCTGGTCGGCTCGTCGAGCACCAGCAGCTTCGGGTCGACGATCAGGGCCCGCGCGATCGCCAGCCGCTGACGCTGGCCGCCCGAGAACTCGTGCGGATAGCGGTCGAGCAACGACGGAAAGTGGGCCTCGCTCAGGCCGACATCGGCCAGCGCGGTCAATGCCCGGTCGCGGCGGGCGCGGGCGTCCAGTTCCGGCGCATGCACCGTGAGGCCTTCGCCGACGATCTGCTCGACCGTCATGCGCGGCGACAGCGATGAGAACGGATCCTGGAAGACCACCTGCATCAGCCGGCGCAGTTCGCGGTCGCTGCGGCCGCCCGCGGCCCACTGCCGCCCCGCGACGGCTAGACGCCCCTGGTGCTTCAGGAGCCCGAGCGCCGCCAGGGCCAGCGTCGACTTGCCCGATCCCGATTCACCGACGACGCCGAGCGTCTCGCCCGGCGCGATGCGGAAGTCGGCGCCCTGCACGGCCACGAACTCGCCCTTGGTGAACCAGCCCCTGATGCCGGGGCGCGGCACCGGATAGATCACGCGCAGCCCGGCGGCCTCGAGCACCGGCGGCGCCTGCGGGTCGACCGCCACCGGAGCGACATCCCGGGTCGGGCGGCTGTCGATCAGCTTTCGCGTGTAGGGGTGCCGCGGCGCATCGAACACCGCGGCCACCGGGCCCTGCTCGACGAGGTGGCCGTTCTCCATCACGGCCACGCGATCGGCAAAACGGCGCACCAGATTCAGGTCGTGCGTGATCAGCAGCACCGCCATGCCGTGCTTGCGCTGCAGTTCGGTCAGCAGGTCGAGGATTTGCGCGCGCACGGTGACGTCGAGCGCGGTGGTGGGTTCGTCGGCCATCAGCAGGCGCGGTTTGCAGGCCAGGGCCATCGCGATCATCGCGCGCTGGCGCTGGCCGCCGGAGAGCTGGTGCGGGAACGCCCGCGCCCGCCGCGCCGGCTCGGGAATGCCGGTGTCGGCCAGCAACTGCACGGCCGCCTCGCGCGCCGCGCTCGCCGACAGGCCCTGGTGCAGCTCGAGCACCTCGGCGATCTGGTCGCCGACCGGATAGAGCGCATTCAGCGCGGTCATCGGCTCCTGGAAGATCATCGCGATCTCCTTGCCGCGGATGCCGCGCAATTGCCGCTCGGGCAGCGCCAGCAGTTCGCGCACCGCGCCGCCGCCCTCCCCTGCGAATGTCGCGCGCCCCGACAACTGCGCGTTCTGCGCCAGGCGCAGCAGGCTCAAGGCAGTCACCGTCTTGCCGGAGCCCGACTCGCCGACCAGCGCAAGCTTCTCGCCCGGCGCGATATCGAAGTCGATGCCGTGCACGACTTCCTTGCCGGAGAAGGCGGCGCTCAGGCCGCGCACGCTCAGGAGTGCCTCGCTCATAAGGCAACCTCCGTGCTTCGCACTGCGGTGCGAGCGCCTTCGGGCGGCCGGGCGGCGCTGGCAACCTCCGTGCTTCGCACTGCGGTGCGAGCGCCTTCGGGCGGCCGGGCGGCGCTCATTGTTCGGCCTTCCGCGGATCGAGCGCGTCGCGCAGCGCATCGCCCATGAAAGTGAGCAGCATCAGCGTCAGCACCAGCACGCCGAAAGTCGACATCGAGATCCACCAGGCATCGATGTTGGCCTTGCCCTGGCTCAGCAGTTCGCCGAGCGATGGCGTGCCCGGCGGCACGCCCAGGCCGAGGAAGTCGAGCGAAGTCAGCGCCAGGATCGCCGCGCTCATCCGGAACGGCAGGAAGGTCACGACCGGCGTCATGCTGTTGGGCAGGATGTGCTTCCACATGATCTGCAGGTTGCCGACGCCGAGCGCCCGCGCGGCGCGCACGTAGTCCATCTGTCGGTTGCGCAGGAACTCGGCGCGCACGTAGTCGGACAGGCCCATCCAGCCGAACAGGCTCAGCAGGATCAGCAGCAGCGAGACGCTGGGCGCAAAGATCGCGCTGAAGATGATCAGCAGGTAGAGCTCGGGCATCGAACCCCAGACCTCGATGAAGCGCTGGAACGCGAGGTCGGTCTTGCCGGCGAAGAAGCCCTGGATGGCGCCCGTGACGATGCCCAGCACCACGCCGACGAAAGTCAGCGCCAGGGCGAACAGCACGCTCACCCGGAAACCGTAGATAAGTTGCGCCAGCAGGTCGCGGCCGCGGTCGTCGCTGCCGAGGAAATTTTCGGCCGAAGGCGCCGCCGGATTCGGGGATTTCGCGAAGTAGTTGAGCGTCTTCGGGCCGTAGGGATTCGGCGCGTAGAGGGCCCAGTTGGCGCCGGCGGTGATGCGCTCGCGAATGAATGGATCGAGGTAGTCGGCCGGGGTCTCGAAGTCGCCGCCGAAGGTCTTTTCCGAGTAGTCGCGCAACACCGGAAAGTAGGTCTGGCCTTCGTAGCGCACCACCAGCGGCTTGTCGGTGGAGAGCCCTTCGGCGAACAGGCTCAGCACCACCAGCAGCGTGAAGAGGACCAGGCTCCAGTAGCCGAGCCGGTTGCGCTTGAAGCGCAACCAGGCACGACGGCCGGGCGAAAGCGTGGCGCCGCCGCTAGTCAAACTTCACCCTCGGGTCCACCAGTACGTAGCAAAGATCGCTGACCAGCTTGGTCACCAGCCCGATCAGCGTGAACAGGTAGAGCGTGCCCAGCACCACTGGATAGTCCCGCCGGATCACGCTCTCATAGCTCAGCAGGCCCAGGCCGTCGAGCGAGAACAGCGTCTCGATCAGCAGGGAACCCGTGAAGAAGGCGCCGATGAACGCCGCCGGGAAACCCGTGACGATGGGGATCAGCGCGTTGCGGAACACGTGCTTCCACAGCACCTCGCGCTCGGTCAGGCCCTTGGCGCGCGCGGTCAGCACGTACTGCTTGCGGATCTCCTCCAGGAAGGCGTTCTTGGTCAGCATGGCCGTGACGGCGAAGCTGCCGAGCACCATCGCCGTCACGGGCAGCGCGATATGCCAGAGGTAGTCGACGATTCTCGCGCCCCAGCCCATGGACTCCCAGCCCGACGAGGTCAAGCCCCGGAGCGGAAACCACTGCAGTTGCCCGCCGAAGACCACGAGCAGCGCGACACCCAGCACGAAGCCCGGAATGGCATAGCCCACCAGCACCAGCAGCGTGGTCAGGAAGTCGAAGCGCGTGCCCGCCCTCACCGCCTTGGCAACGCCCAGCGGCACGGCGATCAGGTAGCTGATGAAGAAAGTCCACAGCCCCAGGCTGATCGACACCGGCATCTTTTCCTTGACCAGGTCCCACACGGCCTTGCGTTGATAGAAACTCGTTCCCAGGTCGAAGTGCGCATAGGACTTCAGCATTTGCCAGAAGCGTTCGAGCGGCGGCTTGTCGAAACCGTAGAGCTGCTTGATCTCCTCGATGCGCTGGGGATCGAGCCCTTGCCGCCCCCGATAGCCTGCGCCGCTCGCGGCGGCCCGCTCGCCACCGGAATCGCGGCCCTGCAACTGGGACACCATCTGCTCGACCGGCCCCCCCGGCACGAACTGGATCACGACGAAGGTCAACAGCAGCACGCCGAACAGGGTCGGCACCATCAGCAGCAGGCGTTTGAGGATGTAGCTGACCATCGCCTGCCTACTTGTTGGCGGGCGATGCCCACCAGGTGCTCATGGCCCAGTCGTGGGCGTCGTAGTAGGGTGGGATCACGGGGGGCAGCACGAAAGGCTTCGGATGGTAGCCGATCAGGAAGGCACCGCCGTAGTACTGCGGAATCGAGTAGTACCCGTGGGAAAGGACGCGGTCCAGCGCACGCATGGCGGCGCTGAGTTCGGGACGCGTGGTGGCGCTCACGACCTTTTGCACCAGCGCATCCACGGCAGGGTCGGCGATGCCCCAGATGTTTCGCGAGCCATGGGTCGCGGCGGCCTCCGAGCCGAACAGCTCGAGCAGTTCGCCGCCCGGCGCCGTGCTGCCCGGCAAGCGCACGGTCGTCATCTCGAATTCGAAGTTGTCCATGCGCTGCTGGGCCAGCGAGAAGTCGACCGTGCGAAACGTCATCTGGATGCCCAGCTTCTGCAGCGCCGACTGGAACGGCGTCGCGACGCGGATCAGCGAAGGCTGGTCGTTGAGAAACTCGATCGTGAAGATTTCGCCCTTCTCGTCGCGCAAGGCGCCATCCCGATAGGCCCACCCTGCTTCAGCCAGCAAGGCGCGTGCCTTGCGCAGGTTCTCGCGCAGGCTGCCCGGCGGCGCGGTACTCGGCGAGACCACGGCAGGGCCGAAGACCTCGGGCCGCAGCTTGTCGCGCAAGGGCTCGAGCAGCGCCAGTTCTTCCGGCGTCGGCAGTCCTTCGGCGTGAAACTCGCTGTTCGGGAAATAGCCCTCGACGCGCTTGTACAGCCCGTAGAAGAGCTGCCGGTTGAGCCACTCGAAATCCACCGCGAGCCCGATCGCCTGACGCACCCGGATGTCCTTGAACTTCGGATTGCGCGCGTTGAAGACGTAGCCCTGGAAATCACCGGGGTTCCTGTTCTCGAAGGCGCGTTTCACGAGCTCGCCGGATTCGAACTGCTTGCCCTTGTACTGGCGGGCCCAGTTGCGCGAAGTGAATTCGCGCATGAAGTCGTACTCGCCGGCCTTGAGGCCCTCGAAGCGCGCCGTGTCGTCCAGGTAGATCCTGTAGGTGACGCGGTCGAAGTTGAAGAAGCCCTTGCGCACCGGCAGGTCGGCCCCCCAGTAGTTCGGATCGCGCGTGTAAGTGATGTCCCGGCCCATGCGCCGGTTCACCAGCTTGTAGGGCCCCGAGCCGATCGGCAGGTCGGTCGTGATCTGATCGAAGGGCTTGCCGCCGCCCCAGGCCCGGCTGAACACCGGCATGCCGCCAACCACCAGCGGAAGCTCGGGATTGGGGCTCTTGAAATCGAAGCGCACGGTTCGTTCGTCGACCGCCTTGATGCCCTTCACTTCCGCATAGATCGTCTTGAACTGGGGGGCCGCCAGCTTGCTGGTCAGCGTGGTGAACGAGTGCACGACGTCCGCCGCCAGCACCGGACTGCCGTCGTTGAAACGCGCCTTGGGATGGATCCTGAAGGTGGCGGACTTCTTGTCCGCAGCGACCGCTACGTCCTCCGCCAGGAGGCCGTAGGCGGTGGTCGGCTCCTCCGAATTGCCCGTCAACAGGCTCTCGAACATCAGGTTGCCGATGCCGTACGGTGCCGTGCCCTTGAGCGTGAAGGGATTGAACTTGTCGAAGTTGGTCGGCCGCGTCGGCGGGACCATGCGGATCTCGCCGCCCTTGGGCGCCTGCGGATTGACATAGTCGAAGTGGGTGAACCCCGCCGGGTACTTGATGTCGCCGAACTGGGCGTAGGCATGCGCCGCCCAGGAGGGCGCCGCGCAAAGCGCCAACACGAAAAGAAGCCAAACCCGCATGCGAGAATTCTGCCCAAGATTTACACGAGGTCGTCCCATGGGCTTTCTTTCCGGCAAAAAACTTCTGATCACGGGCGTTCTGAGCAACCGCTCCATCGCCTACGGCATCGCCAAGGCCTGCCATGCGCAAGGCGCCGAGCTGGCTTTCAGCTACGTCGGCGAGCGCTTCAAGGACCGCATCACCGAGTTTGCGGCCGATTTCGACTCCAAGCTGGTGTTCGACTGCGATGTCGGCGACGACGCCCAGATCGACAAGCTGTTCGCCGACCTGGCCCAGAGCTGGCCCACCTTCGATGGCTTCGTCCACAGCATCGGCTTCGCACCGCGCGAGGCGATCGCCGGCGACTTCCTGGAGGGCCTGTCGCGCGAAGGCTTCAAGATCGCGCACGACATCAGTGCCTACAGCTTTCCGGCCATGGCCAAGGCGGCCCTGCCCTACCTCAACGACAAGTCGGCGCTGCTCACGCTGACCTACCTGGGCGCGATCCGGGCCCTGCCCAACTACAACACCATGGGGCTGGCCAAGGCCTCGCTCGAAGCCTCGGTGCGCTACCTGGCCGAGTCGCTCGGCCCCAAGGGCATGCGCGTCAACGGCATCAGCGCCGGCCCGATCAAGACSCTGGCSGCMAGCGGCATCAAGGATTTCGGCAAGMTGCTGTCGGCGATCTCGAAGGTGGCGCCGATGCGCCGCAACGTGACCATCGAGGAAGTCGGCAATGTCGCCGCCTTCCTGCTGAGCGATCTCGCGAGCGGCGTGACCGCCGAGATCACCTATGTGGACGGCGGCTTCAGCCAGGTGGTGGGCGGAGTGTCGGAAGGCTAGTCGCGTTCCGGACGATCGGGCGCGCCAGCGCCTTGGCGATGGTTGGGCAGGGAGGACTTGTCAATGAACAAGATGGATCGACGGGCATTCGTCCTGGCGGGGCTGGCCGCGCTGGCATCGACCGCGCTGGCCGGCAATGCCGCGCCTCCCTTGATGCTGGCCGAGGTGTATCGCCCCGGCATGTCGCTGGCGGACTACTGGGTCAGCGAGAAGTTCGACGGCGTGCGGGGCTACTGGGACGGCAAGCAGCTGTGGACCCGCGGCGGCGAGCGGATCGCGGCGCCGGCGTGGTTCACCGCCGCGCTGCCGGCGGTGCCGATGGACGGCGAACTCTGGGCCGGGCGCGGCCGCTTCGCACACGCGGTCTCGACCGTGCGCAGCCAGACGCCGAACGATGTCGCGTGGCGCCAGATGCGCTTCATGGTCTTCGATCTGCCGGCCGCGCCGGGCGACTTCACGAGCCGGCTCGCGGCCTTGCGCAAGCTGCTGCCGATCACCGAAGCGCCCTGGATCGTGCCGGTTCCGCAACTTCGCGCCACCACCCACGATGACCTGCAGGCCCTGCTCGACAAGACCGTGCGGATGGGCGGCGAAGGCCTGATGCTGCACCGGGGCGGCTCGCTCTACCGGGCCGAACGCAACAGCGACCTGGTCAAGGTCAAGCCCTTCGACGACGCCGATGCGCGCGTGATCTCCTACGTACCGGGCCGCGGCAAGCATGGCGGCCGGATGGGCGCGCTGTGGGTCGAGACGACCGACGGCAAGCGCTTCAAGCTCGGCGGCGGCTTCAGCGACGCCGAGCGCGAGAACCCGCCGGCCATCGGCAGCTGGGTGACCTACCGCTACAACGGCACCAACCCGAGCGGCCTGCCGCGCTTTGCGCGCTTCCTGCGCGAGCGCCCCGACCTGAGCGACTGAACCGCGACCACCCGAATGCGTGCCTCAGGGCAAGATGCCCTGCCCCAGCTTCGACTCGATGTCTTCCAGCACCGGCAGCAGGTCGGCCACGCTGTCGATCACATAGTGCGCACCGGAGGCCTCGAGCTTCGCCGTGGCGGCGGCGCGCAGTTCCTGCTGGCGTCCGGCGTCGAGTGCCTGCCAGTCGGCCAGCGGCAGGCCGACCGCATTGCCGCTGACCGCCAGCCCGACGGTCCAGGTGCCGGCATTCACGCCCTCCTCGATGCCGACGCCGGTGTCGTCCACCTTGACCACGGTCGACGGCGGCCAGACGCCGAGGTCGGCGAAACTGCGATACATCATCAGCGGGCTCGGCCGGCCCGCCGCCAGGTCGCCGGCGCAGACCAGGTTGTCCGGCACGTAGCCGCCGGCCGCCGCGATCGGTGTCACGATGTCCATGATCGGCCGGTTGTAGCCGGTGGTCGAACCGATCTTCAGGCCGCGCGCGCGCAAGGTGTCGACCATCTCGACCGCACCGGGAATGAAGTCGGCAAAGTCCGCCACGATGGCCGCGTTCATCGGCGTGAAGATCTCGTAGAGCCGGTCGACGTCGGCGTCGTCGAAGGGCTTGCCCTGGCGTTCCAGCCATTGGGCCGCCAC